>CAZOWU010000075.1:0-9616 GCA_964583735.1 uncultured Halobacteriales archaeon
GTGGTGGCCGACGTCGCTCGGGACGCCGCCCTGCTGGTACTGGACGAGTTCGCGCAGCTCCTGGACGGTCCGGTTGGCGCCGTCGAGGTCGGCCTTGTTGACCACGAACAGGTCCGCGATCTCGAGGATCCCCGCCTTGAGCATCTGGACATCGTCGCCCGACTCCGGCGGGACGAGCACCGCCACAGAGTCGGCGGTCCGGACGACGTCGATCTCGTTTTGGCCGGCGCCGACGGTCTCGATGACGACCTTGTCCTTGCCGAAGGCATCCAGTGCGGTGACGGCGTCGGAGGTGGCTGCCGAGAGCCCGCCGAGCGAGCCGCGGGCGGACATCGACCGGAAGAACACGTCCATGTCGCCGACGTTCGACCCCATCCGGATCCGGTCGCCCAGCACCGCACCCCCCGAGTACGGCGAGGAGGGGTCGATGGCGATCACGCCGACGGTGAGCCCGCGCTCGCGGTAGGTGGCGGCCATCTTGTCGACCAGCGTCGACTTGCCCGCGCCAGGTGAGCCGGTCACCCCGATGACGTCGGCCCCGCCGGCGTGGGCGTGCAGCGCCGAGACCAGCTCCCGGTAGCCCGCCGCACGGTTCTCGATGGTGGTGATGGCCCGCGCCAGCGCGCGATGCTCGCCGGCCAGGACGCCCTCGACCAACTCCTCCGGGTTCATCGGTCGGGCGCGTTCTCGCGGACGTAGTCGACCATCTCACCCATCGACGCGCCCGGCCCGAACACCTCGTTGACGCCCTTGTCTTTCAGTCTCTCCTCGTCCTCGTCGGGGACGATCCCGCCGACGATGAGCAGCGTGTCCTCGAAGGCATCGTACTCTCTCAGTCCCTCGACGATCTGCGGAACGAGCGTGTCGTGAGCTCCCGAGAGAATGGAGATCCCAAGAACGTTGACGTCCTCCTGAACAGCGGCCTGGACGATCTCCTCGGGCGAGCGGTGCAGGCCGGAGTAGATGACCTCGAAGCCAGCGTCACGGAAGGCCCGGGTAATGACGTGGGCTCCGCGGTCGTGTCCGTCCAGGCCCACCTTCGCCACCAGACAGCGGATCGTCTGTTGCTCCTCGACGCTCATACCACTCCTTACGCGCTGAACCCGCTTTCACGCTTACGGTGAGACGTCGTCGCACACCACCGTCGGGGCGTTCCCGGTTATCGAGGTGTCCCGACGACCCACAGCCACCGCTGCTCGACGGTCCCCTCCAGCGGTTCCAGCAGGTCCCGAGCCCGCTCGACCCGCTGCTCCGGCGGGAGCTTCGGGTAGAGGCGGGCCGCCATCGCCGGGATGGCGTGAAAGCGCTCGACGTCCGTGGCCGTCGTCGCGAACCGCCAAGTCCCGGCCGTGACGTCAAACTCCCCTTCGAGAGCCGCCCGCACCTCGTCGGCGTCCGTCGGGGAGCGCGAGTCCCGCTCCAGGCCAGCGAAGACGTCCTCGCCCCCGGCGGTGACCCACCCGAGTGGCGCCGTGGCGCCGACGACCCCCTCCGGCCCGAGGACGCGGACGGCCTCGCGGGCCGCGACGCCGGGGTCGGGGACCAGAAAGAGCGAGGCGGTGAAGGCAACGGCGTCGGCGGCGCCGTCGACGAGCGGGAGTCGGTCGACGTCCGCCTGGACGGGGTTGCCGGCCTCGACCACCCGGAGCATCTCCCGGCTGATGTCGACGGCGAGTACCCGCTCCGTTCCCGCCGCTGCCGCGAAGACCCGGCTACTCGCGCCCGTTCCGGCGCCGGCGTCGACGACCGTCTCCAGCCCTCCATCGGCGCGGGCCCGAAGCTCCGCGTCGAGCAGGCGCGCGAGGTCCCCGAACCGCCCGGTCCGTCGCTCGTAGGCCTCGTAGGCCGAGACGCTGTCGTCGAAGTTCGTCCGGACGACCTGCTTCATGCTCCCGGAACGGGGCGGCCGGCGGATAGCCGTTTCCGTCCCGGAGCCACACCGCAAGGGAGTTTTGCCTCCGCGCCTGCCCTCGAAATATGGCAGTCGCAGACCGCATGCAGTCGACCCTCCGGGCGCGGCCGGGCGCCGTCACGGCCGTCCTCTCGGTCGTCGGGTACGTCCTCGTGGGGAGCGCGCTCAACGGCGCCCTTCCGCTGTTTCCCGAACTCTCGCGGGATACCGTCCTCCTCTTCAGCCACCTCATCGCCGGGATCAACACCCTCGCACTCGCCTCGATCCTCGCGGGTGTCTACTTCATCAGCAACCGCGAGTACCGCAAGCACCGCGCCGCGATGCTCACCGCCTTCTCGCTCATCGTCCTCTTCCTGTTTTTCTACCTCTGGAAGACCGGCGGCGGCTTCGAGAAGTCGATCGTCGCACCCGACGCGGTGACCCTGGCCTACCTCGTGATGCTCGGGGTCCACATCCTCCTCTCGGTCGTCTCGGTGCCGGTCGTGCTGTACGCGGTTATCCTCGGGCTGACCCACAGCGTCGAGGAACTGAAGGGGACCCGCCACGCCCAGGTCGGCCGGGTCGCGGCGACCGCCTGGGCGGTCAGCCTCTTCCTGGGTGTCGTCACCTACCTCCTGTTGAACCACGTCTACACCTGGGAGGTCCGGGAAGCTACGGCGCTTCTCCTGCTCGTCGCCACGCCCCGACTGCGGCGGTAGCGGTCCGGCAGTCGGGCTCGAACCCGGAGGGTCAGCCGCGAAGCGGGGTCCTCCGGGTTTTCTTGCGGTGCCCAAGCGGCGGGCGGCCCGCATAGCCGTGCTGATTATAAGCGCGTCGTGGAAGCAGGAAACCCACCCTCACCAGGCGAACCGCGTCAGCGGTGAGCGAGTAGGGGGGAGCGGGGAGGAAGTCAGTCGATGACAACAGCAGTCGTCTCGAACTCACAGCTGTGTTCGGTGCGCTGTTCGTCGCAGTTACCGATGGTCTCGACGGGACCCTCTCGGAACGTCCACCAGCCCGGTTGTCACCCATAGAGCACTGTGGCCAGTCGAGCCCCTCCGCTCCCCCACGAAGGGACTCCCGCTCAGTCGGTCGTCGGCAGCGCGCGTGCGCCCACAGCGAGCGCCACTGCCGCCAGCACCGCAAGCACCGCCAGCATCGTCCCGGGGTCGCCGACGCCCGTACTGTCGCCGGTGTAGGTGACCGCGCGCACTCCCCGCGAGAAGTAGGTCAGCGGCGACAGTTCGGTTGGTAGCCACCCGGGCAGGAGGTCCCGCGGGACGAACGTCTCCGAGAGAAAGAGCAACGGGAGCGCAACGGTGTTGCTCGCGGCGATGACGCCGTCCTGGGAGTCAGCGAGCGCACCCAGGAGCGCTCCCACCCCACAGAACAGCGCGACCCCGAGGACGACAAAGGGCACGAGCAGCGCGAGCGCCGGCGAGAGGGGAAGCGAGACACCGGTGAGTCCGACCAGCAGCCCCAACAGGAGCAGGCCGGCCGCGCCGATGACGGCGACGTTGACGAGCGTGCCGGCCAGCAGCCACTCGACCCGCGAGAGCGGTGTCGTTGCCATCTTCTCGAAGCGGTTGCCCTCCCGGTGGCGGGCCACCTCGCTGCCCACCCGCGAGAGCGGCGTGAACAGCACCACCACCGCCAGGTAGCCCGGCACGTACCAGCCCGCCGGCTCCGCGAAGAGGCCGCCGGTCGGCTGGGTCTGGACGAGCACGCCGAAGATGAGGACGATCAGGAAGGGGAAGACGAAGGTGAAGAAGACGGCGGTGCGCCGTCGCAGGAAGCTCCGCGAGGCGGCGACGAACTCCCCGCGGACCCGGCCCAGCCGGCTCACGCGACCGCCTCCTCGGCGACGGCCTCGCCGTGGACGACCCGCTGGCCGGTCAGCTCGAGGTAGACGTCTTCGAGGTCCGGCTCGGTCCAGGTTAGCGAGTCGTAGCTCACGCCGGCGGCAGCGAGCCGGTCGGCGACGGTCCCGACCTCCTCTGGCGGGACACCCCTGACCGTCAGCCGGCCGTCGCGGCGCTGGGCCGGGTAGCCCACGTCGGGGAGGGTGGCTCCTCCTTCGTATTCGCTGTTGCTGTCTCCGTCTCCGCCAGCGGTATCGTCGGTCAGCCGGACCCGCAGGAGGCTGTCGCCGCCGTACTCGGCGACGAGGTGGTCGGGGGTGTCGACCGCGAGCAGGCCGCCATCGGTCAGCAGCCCGACGCGGTCGGCCAGCCGCTGGGCCTCCTCCATGTAGTGGGTAGTCACGAGCACCGTCGTCCCGGCCTCGGCGCGCGTCGAGAGGAGGTCCCAGAGTTGCCGCCGGCCGGCGGGGTCGATGCCCGTCGTCGGCTCGTCGAGCACGAGCAGGTCGGGGTCGTTGACCAGCGCCGTCGCCACACAGGTCCGGCGCTGCTGGCCGCCCGAGAGGTTCTCGTAGTGGGTGTCGGCGTCGCCGGCCATCCCCACGTCCTCGAGGACCGCACCGACTGGCCGGTGGTCGTCGTAGAGGCTGGCGTAGTAGGCGAGTAGCTCCCGGGCGGTCAGCCGGGCCGGCGGGTCGAAGTTCTGCGGGAGGAGGCCGACCCGCTCGCGGGCCACCGTACGGGGGTCCTCGCCGAACAACTCGACGCGGCCCTCGGCGTCGGTCGTGCCCACGAGGGCCCGGACGAGCGTGGTCTTGCCGGCGCCGTTTGGCCCCACGAGTCCGAACACCTCCCCTTCGGCGACGCTGAGTGACACCCCCTCGACGGCGACCGTGTCGCCGTAGGTCCGCGAGACCTCCTCGGCGACGATGGCTGTCATGCCCGGCTCTGCGTGTGGCCCGGCAAAAGGCCGTTCGGTCAGCCGACGAGCAGCGCCAGACCGAATCCGACGGCGATCAGCAGGAAGACAAGCACGAGCCCGTAGAACATGAACCGGTCCGCGCCCTCCATGGACTCGTTTGGGGTGCCACCCGTTTGACCGTGACGCCGGGATGTTGGGGCCGCCGACCCCGTCGGCCCTGCGTCCGCAAACCGGCTACAGCGCCGCCCGGACCGCGCGGACGATTCCATCCACGTCGAAGGCCTCCTCCTGCTTGTCGTAGACCGTCTCGCCGTCGACGCGAACCTCGAACACGCCGTCGTCACCCATCACCAGCCGGAATTCGTCGACCTCCTCCTCGAGTGCACCCAGAACCGCCGTCTCCACGTCCAGCGCGCGCCGCCGGAAGTCACAGGGGACGCAGTACTCGAGTTCGACTACAGTCATCAGTGGGGGTACGTCCTCCGTCGACTCCAATCCGTCGACTCCAATCCGTCGACTCCGGACGCGGGGTCTGCCCGCCCCGCTCGCCCTATCGCCCGGCGTCTCACCGGCCGCCGCCGAAGCCGGGCCGCCAGGTCAACAGGAGGACGGTCACCCCGAAGACGACCGTCGAGAGGAGATAGGAGTTGGCGTACGTGAAGCCCGCGATGGCGCTCCCGCCGCCCGCCAGCCCGGAGGCCACTCCGGCGATGACCGGGAAGGTACAGGAAACACACGAGAACAGGCCGACCACGCCGCCGACGAGCGCACTCGCGGCGTCCAGCGCGGTCACGTAGACGAGGTAGGCCAGCACGGCGAAGCCGACCAGCTTGTAGGGGAGAATCACGAGGCTGAACAGCGAGCCGCTGTAGAAGAAGGCGGGGTTCCAGCCCGGGGGGAGCTGGAGCACGTTCAGGTAGGAACTGGTCACGCCGCTGGGGCCGTTGACGATGCCGCCAAAGACCACCAACAGGCCGAAGTAACCGACGGCGATGGCGGCGGCGATGGCCTTCTTCCGTGACTGGGCGGCGGGGACGCTCGTCCGCATGACTGCCCACCCGGCGACGTTGATCCAGACGAAGGGGATGACCGCAAACAGCGGGTCCCGGAGGGTCACGTCCGCCGCGAGCGTGTAGTAGCCCACCAGGACCAGGAACTCGGCGTTGAACACCATCGCCCAGTAGACGGCAGTCCGGCGGTCGGGCCGGAGCGTGGCCAGCCGCTCGCGCCAGGCGGCCGTCCGGGTGTCGGTGCTCATAGCACCAGCCCGTCGACCACGATGGCCAGCAGGACGGTCCCGAGATAGGCGTTCGAGGCGTGGAAGGCACGGAAGGCAGCCGTTTCGGTCTGCTCGCGGTGCAGGCGGACGACCGCCCAGACGAAGACCAGCCCTACGGCCGTGGTCGCGACGGCGGAGAGCCAGCCCAGCGGCGTCAGCCAGATCAACGCCGCGGCGGCCACGAGCGTCAGCCCGGCCCACAGCAGGATGTGCTTGCGTGTGGTCGTCTCCCCGCGCACCACGGGCATCATCGGGAAGCCCCCGCGGGCGTAGTCGTCCTTGTACGCGAGCGCGAGGTTGTAGAAGTGGGCAGGGGTCCAGACGAAGATGAGGCCGGCCAGAAGCAGCCCGGGCAGACCGACCTCGCCGGTGACGGCAGCCCAGCCGATGAGTGCAGGCAGCGCCCCGGCCGCGCCGCCGATGACCGTGTTCTGGACAGTGTTGGGTTTGAGTACGAGCGTGTAGATGACGCTGTAGAAGACTATCGCGGTGAGGCCAAGCAGTGCGGCCAGCAGGTTCACCTGCAAGAAGAGCGCGAGCGACAGCACAACGAGCAGGCCACCGAAGGCGACGGCGTTGCGGACGGGGACAGCCTGGGTGACAGTCGGCCGGTCGTCGGTCCGGGACATCCGGCGGTCGCGGTCGCGCTCGAGCACGTGGTTGAACGTGCCGCTCGCGCCGATGGCGAGCACGCCCCCACCCAGGGTCAACAGGACCGTACGGGCCGATAGCGTCGGCCCGGCAGCCAGCGCCATCGCGGCCGCCGCGACGAGCGCGAGCAGCCACATCAGCCGCGGTTTCATCAACCGGAAGTACGCGAACAGGCGGTCGGACACCGGGAGGTCGGGCGTCGTCGACGGCGAAGAGTCCGGCTCCGGAGCGAACGCTGGACCGCTGGGTCCGGATACCGGCGCGGCTTCGGGCCCGACGGGGTCGTCGTCGTGCCCGGTCTCGGCCTCCAGGCGCCAGGCCAGCGCGAACAGGAAGGCGGCGAAGATACTCACACCCACCAGCAGGTGGAGGCCGGGCAGGGGCAGCGCGCCCCCGGAGACGGCGACCCAGGCACCGATGCCGACCTGGGTGGGATAGAGCGCGAGGCCGGCCCCGCCCGCCACACGGACGCGGCGGCTGTCGTCACGGATGGCCGTCACTCCTGCGGCGAGCACGACGACGCCGACGACCGCCGCGAGCGCGCGGTGGCCGACGGCGACCAGCATCGTCGGCGTCGAGAGGTCACCGGCACACAGCGGCCAGGACTGGCAGGCACGGGCGGCGTCGGCGATGCCCGCGGTGGCCCCGGCAACCACCAGCAGGTAGACGCCGGCGACCGCCGCGGCGTACAGCGTCGCCGGGCGCGGTCGCCGTCGAGTGCCCGTCATACCTAGGTCTTTGAGTTGGGACACTTAGACCCCGCGTTTCCCGCCGTGTCCGGAGCCGACGACTCGCTGTCTTTCAGGACGGCCGCAAGGGGGTCCTCGCCCTCCGAGACCGTCACGGCACGGTCCGGCCCCTGGGTCTGGTCTCCGGCCTGGGCCCGGTCGCGGGCCACCCCGCTCCCCGGCCCACCGGTGTCGACACAGACGTCGGCGTGTCCGAGCAGCCGGTCGAGTTCCTCGCCGACCGCCGGGGTCGCGGGGTCGCCAAACGCCGGGGCGGTGACGACCGGACAGTCCAGCCCGCGTCCAACCTCCGCAGCGACGTCACCGTCCGGGACTGGACCGAGACTCACGGCACAGCCGGCCCGCCAGAGGGCGCTCAGGGCCCGGGCACCGGCCCGCCCACCGCCGGCGACGTGGACCCGCAGGTCGCGTTCGGGACGGTCCCGGAGTGCCGTCACGCTGGGGGTCCCCGTCGCGGGGTCGACGCCGACCGCGGCGGCCGTCCCGAACACCGCCTCGAGGGTGTCCGCGGTGAACACCTCGTCGGGCGGCCCAGCAGCCCGGATCTCTCCCTCCGAGAGCAAACAGACCCGGTCACAAAACCGAGCCGCGAGCTCGAGGTCGTGGATGGCCGCGAGCGCGGTCCGCCCCTCGCTCACCAGGTCGGTGACGAGCCCGAGGACACGGACCTGGTGGTCGATGTCGAGGCTAGCGGTGGGTTCGTCGAGCAACAGGGCTGGGGTCGCCTGTGCGAGCGCACGGGCGAGCAGGACGCGCCGGCGCTCGCCGCCACTGAGGGAGCCGACGTCGCGGTCGCGAAACCGGGCGACGTTGGCCCGCTCCATCGCCTGCTCGACGGCGTCGCTGCCGTCCGACCAGTCTAGCCGGGAGCGGTGTGGTGTCCGCCCCATCTCGACGACCCGCTCGACGGAAAAGTCGAAGGCGACCGACCCATCCTGTGGAACCGTCGCAACCAGCCGGCTGACCGCCTCGGAGCGGGTTTCGGCGACCGGCTTGCCGCCGACCCACACGCTGCCGCCGTCCGGGTCGAGGACGCCGTTGATACACCGCAACAGGGTCGTCTTCCCCGCACCGTTGGGGCCGACGAGGCCGACAAACTCCCCGTTCCCCACGCGGAGGTCGACACCAGTCAGCACGTCTGTCTCCCCGAGTGCGAGCTCGACGCCCTCGGTGCGGATCACAGCGCGTGCACCTCGCGCTTGCGGAGCAGATAGAGAAAGAAGGGTGCACCGACCGCGGCGGTAACGATGCCGACGGGCAACTGCTCGGGGCCGGCGCGGGCGAGCGTGTCCGCGACAACCAGGAAGGTCGCCCCGCCCAGCGCGCTGGCGGGCAGGAGCACGCGGTGGTCGGGGCCGACGAGCAGGCGCATGATGTGGGGGACGACCAACCCGACGAAGCCGATAACGCCCGCGACCGCGACTCCAGCCGCGGTGACAACGCTGGCGGCCGCCAGCAGCAGCCGTTTGGTCCGCTCGACATCGACGCCCAGCGTCTGGGCGTCCTCCTCGCCGAGGAGAAGGGTGTTCATCTCGCGTGCGTACGCGAGCAGGAGGATGAAGCCCAGCACGGCCACTGGGAGCGTCGCGCCCACTTCCCCCCAGGTGCTGTTGTAGAGGTGCCCCATCAGCCAGAGCACCGCCTGTTCGAGGCTCTCCCCGGACTGGAGCAGCAGGTAGGAGATGACCGCACCCAGGAGCGTCTGGATGGCGACGCCGGCGAGCAACAGCGTGGCGACCGGCGTCCGGCCGCCCTCGCTGGCGATCAGGTAGACGGCGAAGGCGGTGACGAGCGCGCCGACGAAGGCGGCGGTCTGGAGTCCGAAGGGAAGCGAGAGCGGTAACGCGATGGTCGCCACCGCACCCACCGCGGCACCCGAGGAGACCCCGATGATCGAGGGGTCGGCCATCGGGTTCCTGAAAAAGCCCTGCATGACGCTGCCGGCGGTGGCGAGGGAGAACCCGACCACGGCCGCCAGTGCGATCCGCGGGAGCCGGAGCGTCCGGACGATCGTCTCCGCACTCCCGGAGACCTCGAACTCGAAGAGGTAGGTGTACTGCAGGTCGACACGTGGCAGCGGCATGCTGACGCTGCCGACGGCTGCACCGGCGGTGTTGAGGTGGACACCCGTCGGTATCCCCACCGCGTTCAGGCTGGCCCTGGCGACCGTCCCCGGCGAGAGGGTCACGGGACCGACCATCGCGCTTCCGACGACCGCGACACACAGCGCGCCGAGTAACCCGGCCGACCAGGCGGCGGCGC
>CAZOWU010000076.1:0-9528 GCA_964583735.1 uncultured Halobacteriales archaeon
CGCAGTCGCGACGGCCGGCGGGGTCGGCGTGGCGGTTGCCGGCGGGATCGCGTGGTGGTTACTGGCGGGGGCCACGTGGCGGTTGCTGGCGGGGTCGCGCCACCGTCGGACGAACCGCAACACCCTGCAACGCTGGCTGCACCCGCCGTCGCGGCCGTCTGAAGTGCCCGCCCCGTCGTCGACGACGAACTCCCGGATTCCGAACTCGGCTGTCGATTCGTCACCCGCCGGCCGTTGACCCCGAAACATCGGCAATCGTCTTCGTTGGCGTATTGGAGCGGCTCACTTTAGTTGAGACCAGTACCGACCCCACCGTTGCCGTCTATGGCAGGCATCACTGTGATCTCCTCTCGAGAGCTGTCAAGTGGCGAGGCGGACCGGAGGACTGTCGCTCATTGGTCGAGACCAGTCGGGGACGACCACGAGCCGTGCGGTCACAGCCGCCGTCCGCCACCCGTCGGCACCACAGCGACGGCTCGACGACCAGGTCGAACCCGTTGGCCGCGACCGGCGGTTAGACGTACACCACCACGACGTCACGCTCGACCTCAACGTCGTAGGTGTCGACGGGTGGCTCCGTGCCCGTGAGGTCGGTCCCGTACCCGCAATTCCCCGAACACCCGTCAGTCTCCCTCGCGGAGGGTTCGACCGCCACGTCGTAGGTTCCGGTCCGGAGGTGGGGGTTGAACACCGACTCGCCGGTCTCGAGGTCGAACTTCCAGCCGTGCCAGGGACACCGGATCACCCTGTTCTCCCGGGTCAGCTCGTACTCCCCGACGGCGGGGGCAGTCACCTCGCCGGTGAGCTGGCCTTCACAGAGCGGTGCGAGCTGGTGGGGGCAGGCGTTCGCGATGGCGAAGAGGTCGCCGTCGACGTTGAACACGCCGACCTCGCGTCCGCCGACCGACACGACGGTCCGGGACCCGGGCGGGAACTCCGCGGCCCGACAGACCTCGACGCGCTCTCTGTCCCGGTCCCGGTTCGTTCCCTCGCCGCCGGTCATAACCCGTACAGCTCCGCGGCGTTCTCCCGGAAGATGCGGCGTTCGAGGTCGTCGGGGAGCGACGGGAACGCGAGCCGGGGGTCGTCGGCGTCCCAGTGGGGGTAGTCGGAGGCGAACAGCACCGTCTCCCGGGCGTCGACCATCTCGAGCATCCACCGGAGGTGCTCGGGGTCGTCGGGTTCCGGGAGCGGCTGCGTCGTGACACGGACGTGCTCGGTGATGTACTCGCTGGGCGGGCGCTCCAGCCAGGGGGTCTGTTCGCGGAGGCCCCGCCAGTCCTTGTCCAGGCGCCACCGGAGGTACGGAAGCCAGGAGAACCCACCCTCGGCCATCACGAGGTCGAGGTCGAACTTCTCGAAGACGCCCTCGAGGAGCATGCTCGTCAGCTGCCCCATCAGGCTCGTGTTCGTGAGCGCGTGGCGCTCGAAGTAACTCGATGGGTAGCCCGCCGGGGTGTGGGGTGGGCTCGTCCCCATCCCCTCGGGCCCGATGTGGAGCGCGACCGGCAGGTCGTGGTTTGCCGCCGCCTCGTAGATGGGCCAGTGCTCGCGGCGGCCGTAGGGGGTCCTGCCGACACTCGACATCTGGACCTGCACGATGTCGGGGTGGTCACCCAGCCGGTCGATCTCGTCGGCGGCGCGCCGGGGGGCCTGGGGCGGGACGACCAGCCCGCCCTTGAAGCAGTCGTCGCGCTCGAGCCAGCGCTCGACCAGCCAGTCGTTCTGTGCGCTGGCCAGCGCGGCGGCGTAGTCCTCGTTTGGTGTCACCCCGAGCGTGAGCATCCCCGTGGCGTTGAGGACGACGTACTCCACGTCGTAGGGGTCGATGTGTTGCTCGCGCATCAGCTCGGGGTCGGAGCCGGCCGGCCCGGTCGCCGCGTGGGCGTCGTCGCGCATCAGCCCGACCGGGCTCGGCCACGGGTTCGTCGGCACGTCGACCCCCCGGTCCTGCCAGTGGGCGGGGAGGTGCTGGACGACCTCCTCGGGGTCGGCCCACATCTGGTGGACGTCGCAGTCGATCAGCGAGAAGTCGGCCGACTCCCGCCCCGGACTGGTGTGTGAACTCATACCGGTCATACCGGCGAGGCCGTCATTAAACTGGCCCCCGGCTTGCACCAACCTACAAGAGTACTGGGGGTGTCAGTCGCTGGCATGGACGTCACCACAGACCTGTCGACTGCAGTCGACGAGCACGTCGAGCCGGGCGACACGCTCCACTTCCGGGGCGGGTACCAGTTTTCGTTCGGGACGCTGCACGAACTTGTCCGGCAGTACTGGGACGCGGAGCTCCCCCCGGACGAGCGATTCACGCTCGTGGCCATCGGCGCGGGGACGTGGGCGGGCCCGCTCGTGCTGGCCGACGCCGTCGACCGGCTGGAGGTTGCCTTCGCAGGCCTGGGGTATCCAGCCCCGGGACCCCACGCCGTGATCCGCGAACGGGTCGCCGAGGGCGACCTAGACATCGAGAGCTGGACGTATCTCACGGTTATCGAGCGGCTGCGCGCCGCGGCACTCGACCACCCGTTCGTCCCGACCAACTCGCTGGCCGGCAGTTCGATCGGACCGGCCGACAAGACCGCGACCGTCGAGAGCCCCTTCGACGACGACGAGAGTCTCGTCATCCCGCCGCTGTCTCCCGACGTCTCGGTCGTCCACGGGGTCGCCGGCGACCGCGACGGGAACGTCGTCGTCTCGCCGATCCAGTCGGAGGGGCACTGGGGGGCCTACGCCGCCGACACCGTCGTCGCGACTGTCGAGGACGTTGTCGATGGCGAGACGATCCGGGAGTACGGCGACCAGACCGGGGTGCCGGGCTACGCCGTCGACGCCGTCGTCGAGACACCCTTTGGCGCCCACCCCGGCCCGGTCTTCAACCCCCACGGCGTCGGCGACGTCTCGGGCTACGGCTACGACCGGGAGTTCTACATGGACTTCCGGGAGGCGAGCGGGAGCGCCGACGCCCTCGAGGCGTGGACCGAACAGTGGGTTCTGGGGACCGACTGGGCCGGGTACCTCGAGCGGCTCGGGACCGACCGGCTGCGCGGGCTGTCGAGCCAGACGTGGCCGACCGGGAGCCAGCGGGCTGCGCTGGACGAACCGGCGGTTCCCGACACCGACGCCGAGCCGCCGGCCGAGCGCGAGCGGATGGTCGTCTGGACCGCCCACGAACTCGTGGACCGCGTCGCAGCCGGCGACCACGAGGTGGTCTTCGGCGGCATCGGCGTCTCTCACCTCGCCTCCTGGCTCTACCGCGAACTCTGCGAGCGGGAGGGCATCGAGCCCCGGCCGCTGCTCGTCGAGTCGGGCACCTACGACTTCGAGGTGCCCCGCAACGACGCCTACATCTTCACGCCGCGGGCGCTGCCGACGGCAAAGGTCGTCGACACCTCGATGTTCGCGCTCGGGCTGGTGATGAGTACGGCCCGGAGCCTCTCCGTGCTGACCGGCGCGCAGGTCGACCGGCAGGGCAACGTCAACTCGACACAGCTCGCCGGCGAACACTTCGTCGGCTCCGGCGGCGCCAACGACGCGCTCTCGAACTCCGACGAGGTTGTGCTGGCTGTCGAGGCCAGCCCCCACCGGCTGGTCGACGAAGTGGAGTACGTCACCGGTCCGGGCCGGAGCGTCCGGACTGTGGTCACCCAGCACGGCACCCTCCGGAAAGTGGACGGCGAACTCCAGGTCGACACGGTCCACGTCCCGCCCGGCGGTTCGGCCGAACAGCGCCTGGGGGCGTTCGAGGACGCTGTCGGCTGGGACGTCGGCCGGACCGCGGACGTCGGCGAACGCGCCTGGAGCGAACGCGACTCGGAACTGGTCGAGGTACTCCGGTCGGTCGACCCTCGCGGTGATTTCAGGGTGTAGTCCCCCGCCTCTTCAGCAGCAACTCACATATCGGACGTCATTCGGAGTATTAGTGTATGTGTTGTCACTGATATTCGCGAAAGCAAATCGTTTATCTACTTCGGGGGCAGTTTCTCCGAAGAGGAACCAACCGTGGCAGAAAAGACAGCGAGCCCGGAGACAGGTCGTAGAAGTCGGGAACGGACCAGCCCGTCGTCCGCCGCGTGCGACGTCTCCCTGTATCTGCGGGCGTCACCGACGGCGGTCGGGAAGCGACGGCAGGAGCGGGTCGAAGAACGCCTCAGGGCGCTCGCCGACGACGGCGGGATCGGTTCGCTCTCGGTCGAACACTGGCCGGGAAAGCTCAGGGTGGGTCCGAGCGAGGAGTCGGCGGCCGTGGCCCGCTACGAGGAACTCGCGGCCGCCGCCTCCGAGGCCGGCGCCAGGCTGGCACCCTTCTTCGAGGACCGGGGTGGCATCGACGGCTTCATCCAGAGTTACACCGACACGCGGGTGCTCACCTTTCCGGTGCTCGCCGTCGTCGTCGAACACGGCGGCGAGGTCACCGGGCTGTACCCCTGTCGCCGCGACGGCGTCCACGACCGCGTCGAAGAGGCTGTGGACACCCTGGACGCGGGCGAGCGTGCCGACAACCTCCGGTGAGACGGCGGCCTCCGGTAACCAGACGCCGGCCGGGGGCGCGAAAACAGCGCCAGCCCTGTCGCTACGCACAAGTAGGAGGACTTTGTAGCCCCGGGTGAATCCATGTCAGAGAAGACCGCAGCCGACTCCGATGTCGACATCCACGAGTCCGAAGAGAGGGTCGACCAGCTCGGTACCGACTTCACCGACGCGCTCGGCGTCTCCTGGATCTACTGGTTCGGCGGCGTTCTCATGGCCGCGGCCGCGTGGTACGAAATCACGAACAACGTCAGCCCGTCGTTCGTCGGGGAACTGGTCTTCGGAGTCTCGGCCTTCCTGCTCTTTTTTCTCGCGGCGGTGAAGTTTCTCGGCCGCTGGTCCGCTGTCGACATCATCCAGCTGTAACCGGCCCGTCGCCGGCTCGTCGCTGCTGCCGTCCATCCGCCCGACTCGCCGCGACAGGTCACTCCCCGTAGATGTCGGCGTTGGGGTTGAAGTTCGACCACCCCCTCCAGAACATCGGCGGCTTGTCGTTTGCCCGGTCGAGGGTCGTCCCTTCGTGCGGGCCGTCGACCGCCCGCCCGGTCGCCCGCTTCCACCGGGAGCCGCCGGCCGCCAGTAGCTCCCCGTCGACCGCCTCGAAGGTCAGGGTCTTTCCTCCGACCCGGCGGACGTACGCCGCCATGCTCCCCGCCGGAGTCGTCGTCACGGCGACCGGGAGGTCGCCGACCCGGTCGTTGACAACCCCCGCGTTGCGGACGTCGTTGAAGGGGTAGGCACGGGCGACCCCGTCGTGTCGCACGCCGACGACGAACGTCCGGCTGTAGAGCCCGTCCTCGGGCTCGTAGTCGTAGCCGATCAGCTGGCCCTCAGAGCTGGTACGCGGGTTGAAGTAGTCCCGCGTCGCGTCCCGACCTCTGACCGTGTCCGAGTGCGGTGGCGGGAGCAACAGCTCCGCCCCTGGGTGGCGGTTCTGCCACTCACCCCAGGAGGTAAAGCTCGACGGGAACAGCGACAGGCGGTCGCCGGTCCGTGGCCCCTGGATGGCCGCCGCGAGCAGCTGACTCCACAGCGACTCCGTCGCCCGGTCGTACATCACGAGGTCGTTTCGCCAGAGCTTCCCCGAGACGCCAAAGACGGTGGGGTCGCCGCCGACGGTCCGCTCGGCGACGATGCTGCTGCCACAGAGCGGACAGTAGGTGACCAGCAGCGGCCCGCCGAGGTCGTCGTTGACCACCTCGTGCCAGTTCAGAATGCGGAGCGGGTACGCCCGGGCCGTGCCGCCACGCTCGACGCCGACGACCGGCGCGTCCTCGGGCAACAGCGGCCGGTCGACGCCGTCGGGCGCGTCGAGGCCCGACCAGTCGGCGGCGAACGCGGGGTCGACGATGGCGGCGATGCGGTCCTTCGGGAGCGGCTGGCGCAACTCCGAGCCCGGGACGGGGAGGTCGACGTCGCGGACAGTCACGGTCGGCGTCGCGGTGGCCGTGGCTGTCGCGTCGGCGGGCCCGCCAGTCGGCTGGCTCCCACCGTCCGTGGGCGTCCCGTCGTCGCCTCCGGCACAGCCGGCCAAGGCCGTCGCCCCGCCCGCCAGTACCGCGAGGAGCCGCCGGCGTCGCATACCGCACACTCGGCGCTGGCCAGACAAAAATGTAGACGGCGGGTGCGCAGTACCCGCACGACCGGTTTCGTCAGCGTGGTCGTGCGGTGGAACAGCGCGTGGGGGAGCCAGGACCGGCGAGTAGCGGTCAGCCGAGCCCGAGCAGCTCGAGCCCCTCGAACTCGAACACGAACAGGTACACCTGCGCGAGGCCGGCGACCACGAGCAGGACGCCGGCGACGCGCTCGATCCGGCCGGTGTGAGCAGAGAGGCGCCGGAGCAACGCTCCACGCCCGAGGCCGGCAGCGACCGAGACCACGACCATCACGATGCTCATGCCCGCGACGTAAGCGAGCAGCGTCCACAGGCCGACGAGCGGGTCGACCGCGAGCGCGCCGGCCACCACCGAAAACGAGAGGAGGGCGGTGCAGCCGGCGGCGGCGACGGCGTAGACCACCCCGAAGAGCACGAAGCCCAGCGCCGACCGGCGGCGTTCGGGGAGCGGGACCCGCACCGACGGCGACCGGCCGGCAGCCATCGCCCCACCCAGCACCACGAGCAGCGGCCCGACGAGGAGTTCGACGAGGATGATGTCCCGGAGCGCGGCCGTTCCGACGGCGAGGACAACCCCACCCAGCGTCGCGTAGACCAGCCAGAAGCCCAGACTGACGAGCAACCCGACCCCGGCAGCGCGCGCGGCGGTGCCCAGCCGCGAGTCGGCGGACTCCGCGTTCCCCAGGAAGTAGGCCAGGTAGCCGGGGAGCAGGGGGTACGCACAGGGGGCGAAGAAGGTCGACCCGCCGAGGACGAGCGCGAACCAGAGTTGGGCAGCAGCCATGGTTATCCGAGCGCCCGTTCGACCTGTTCGAGGACCGTCTCTCGCCCCGCCAGCCCGGTGTGTCGCCAGGTGACGGTTCCCTCGGGCGTGACGACCAGAAGTGTCGGCACGCCCGTGACGGAGTGCTCGCGGACCGCGCGGCTTTGTGGGTCCGTGGCGACGGGCCAGGTGCCGTCGTGTCGCTGCCAGAACTCCCGCACCGCGGTTTCGTCGGCCTCGCTGGTGACCGAAACCATCCGCAATTCCGCAGGCGCGACGGTCGACCGGACCTCCCGGAGGGTCTCCATCTGGGGGACGCAGGGCGCACACCAGGTGGCGAAGAAATCGAGCAGTGCGGGCCGGTCCGGCGGGCGGAGCGACACCGTCCCCCCCGGCGAGCCGCCGACGGCGAGTGTCTCCAGCCTGATGACGTCCCGGCCCTCGGCAGCCGTCCCGTCGGTCCCGCCGGAGTCCGAAGCGGGACCGGAGCCCTCCAGAAGGCCCGAACAGCCGGCGAGCGCGGTCGCGCCGGCCGCGGCTGCCGCCAGGGCCTGCCGGCGCGTGGGCGACGCCGTGCCCCCCCTGGCGGGGTCACCTCCCGACTCCGACCTGCCGGCCCGGTTCATACGCGGACTATTGGACAGCGATGCTGAAAAGTTGCTGCCGGTTGGGACTGGCCTCGCACAACCGCCGGTCGCCTCCGACGGATGCCTGCCGGTCCGCTATCCGAGGTCGTGGAAGTCGGCCTCGTCGGCCTCGGTATCGAGAACGACGGCCGCCGGCGGGTCGTCCCCGGCCGGGTCCAGCGGGATCCCCCCAGGGTTGATGTGGACGGTCCCGTTCCGGCGCTCGTGAACCTGTTCGTGTGTGTGCCCGCGCAGGACGTAGTCGTACGTGCCGGAGTCGACCAGCGCGCCGACAAGAGCCTCGCTGGTGCCGTGGTAGACGGCGACGTGGGCCCCCTCCAGTTCGAGTTCGCCCATCTCGCCGAGGTAGGCACCGAAGTCGTCGACGAGCGACTGCAGCGCCCACTCGCCGTCGTTGTTCCCGCGGGCGGCGTAGAATTCGAACTCGTCGGTGTCGAACAGCCGCGCAGCAAAGGGGGAGATGATGTCCCCGCAGTGGACGACGATCCCGACGTCCTCGGCGACAAACTGGTCGACCGCGGCCTGCGCGATGTCGAGGTTGTCGTGGGTGTCCGAGACGATACCGACCTGCATGCCACCACGTTCGGCTGACAGGGGCTTAATGCTGACTGTCGTCGACGGGGTGTTCGACTGCGAGGCCGATGACCGCGGCCACACGCCGACGCCGTCGGGAGACCGGATGCAGCCCCGGACCGGGCTTACGTGAGAGTCACTCGAGGTCGAAGCGGTCGTTCTGCATGACCTTGGTCCAGGCCTCGACGAAGTCCTGCACGAACTTCTCTTCGCCGTCGTCGCTCGCATAGACCTCGGCGATGGCCCGGAGCCGGTCGTGGGAGCCGAAAATCAGGTCGACACGGGTGCCCTTCCATTTGAGCTCGCCCGTCTCGCGGTCGTAGCCCTCGTAGACCTGTTCGGAGTCCGGCGCCTGCTCCCACTCGGTGTCCATGCTGAGCAGGTTCCCGAAGAAGTCGTTGGTCAGCGTCCCCGGCCGGTCGGTGAACACGCCGAGGTCGGAGTCCTGGTAGTTCGCGCCCAGCACGCGCATCCCGCCGACCAGGACCGTCATCTCGTCGGCCGTCAGGTTCAGCAGCTCCGCCCTGTCGACTAGCAGCTCCTCGGCCGGCTGGTCGACGCCGTTCTGGATGTAGTTCCGGAACCCGTCCACCTTCGGCTTGAGTGCCTCGAAGGAGGGGGCGTCGGTGTGTTCCGGCCCGGCATCAACCCGCCCCGGCTCGAACGGGACATCGACGTCGTAGCCGGCCTCGGCTGCCGCCTGCTCGACGGCCGCGTTGCCACCCAGGACGACCAGGTCGGCAAGCGAGACCCTCGTCCCGTCTGACCGCGAGCTATTGAACTCGCCTTGGATGTCTTCAAGCGTCTCCAGCACCGTCTCCAGCTGCTGGGGCTCGTTGACCTCCCAGCTCTGTTGAGGTTCGAGGCGAACCCGAGCGCCGTTGGCGCCACCGCGCTTGTCACTCTCGCGGTACGTCGACGCCGAGGCCCAGGCAGTCTTGACTAGCTGGGAGGGAGAGAGGGCCGAATCGATGATCTCCTGCTTGAGAAGGGCGACCTCCTCGTCGCCGACCAGCCCGTAGTCGGCGTCCGGGAGCGGGTCCTGCCAGAGCATCTCCTCGTCGGGAACCTCCGGACCGAGAAAGCGGGACGGCGGACCCATGTCGCGGTGGGTCAGCTTGTACCAGGCCTTCGCGAAGGCCATCCCGAACTCCATCGGGTTCTCCTGGAAGGTCCCCATGATTTCCCGGTAGTCGGGGTCTCGCTTGAGGGCGATGTCCGTCGTGAGCATCATCGGCGTCTGCTGCTCGTCGGGGTCGTGGGCGTCCGGCACGCTGTCCTCGAGCTCCCCGCTTTTCGGTGTCCACTGCCACGCGCCACCGGGGCCTTTCTCCGGTTCCCACTCGTACTCGAGCAGGTTGGTGATGTAGCCCATGTCCCACTCGGTCGGCGACCCGGTCCAC
>CAZOWU010000077.1:0-9520 GCA_964583735.1 uncultured Halobacteriales archaeon
CGGCGGGCGCGCCCGACGACGACGTGGTGGAACTCCACGGCTCGGGCGACCGGGTCGTCTGTTCGGGAGCCGCCTGCCGGTACCGCGGCCCGGCCGACCCCGCCCGCGAGCGGGCCAGCAACGGCGAGTGTCCCCCAGCCTGTCCCCAGTGTGGCAGCGCGCTGAAACCGGGGAGCGTCCTCTTCGGGGAGTCCCTGCCCGAGCACGCCCACCTCACGGCCCACGCCGCCGCCGAGCGCAGCGACCTGTTTCTGGTCGTCGGCTCGTCGCTGACTGTCGAGCCGGCCGCGAGCCTGCCCGAGACCGCCGCCGACCGCGGCGCGACGCTCGCGGTCGTCAACCTCGACCCGACGCCGCTCGACAGCCGGGCCTCCTACGTCTTCCAGGACCGCGCCGAGACCGTTCTTCCCGACGTGCGAGACCACGCGCTCGACGAGAGCTGAACGCGCGGACAGTCGGGCCCGGTCCGCAGGCCGTCCGACGGCCCGCCGTCATACTGCCGGCTGTACGTCTGTGAAGAATCTCGCCATCCCGGGGTGGCACATATCTTCACGAAGGGACAGCCCGCCGTCAGTCGTGGACGAGCACGTCGACCACGTCGACACCCTCAGTGTCCATCGCTTCCTCGACGGTAGGGGCGATCTCCTCTGGCGTCTCCACCAGGTGGCCGTCGGCGCCGTGGCTCTCAGCGTTTGCGACGAGGTCGACTGGCGGCTCGAAGTCCATCCCGGTGTAGTCGTAGTCCTCGGCGTCGCCGCCGTAGATGTTGGCGGTGTTGTTTTTGAGGATGCGGTAGTTGCGGTTGTCCGAGATGACGACCGTCAGGTCCAGGTCGTACCGGGCCGCCGAGTAGATGGCGTGCGGGTAGTAGAGGTAGGAACCGTCGCCGACGTAGCCGAGCACGTCCCGCGGCTCGTCGCGCATCGACTCCGCCAGCGCCGCGCCGATGGAAGCGGGCAGCCCGTAGCCCAGCCCGCCGCCCTTGTTCGAAATCATCTGCTGGGGCTGGAGGGGCCACCGGATCAGGAGGGGGTACTTCGAGGTGACTCCCTCGTCGACGATGTAAGCGTCTGGGGCGACCCCCTGGAGGGCGTCGACCAGTTCGTGCTTGCCCGCGCGGGTCTCCCCCTCCTCGGCCTCGTTGACGCTGATGGACAGCATCAGATCCGAGAGCGACTCCTTTGCTTCCTGCACCACGTCGAGGCGGCGCGCGCGCTCGGCCTCGGAGACCCGCTCCGCGAGGCGCTCGGCGAGTTGCTCCATGACGAGGCCGGTGTCGCCGACGACGGCGGCGTCGGCGGGGTAGTTCTTGCCGACCTCCCAGTCCTCGGGACTGACGTGGATACAGGTGGTGTCGGGGTCGACCAGCGGCTCCTCGTGGCGCATTATTGTGGTGTGGGTGGAGGTGCCGACGAACACCAGCGTGTCGGTGTCCATCAGCATCTGGACCAGCTCCTCGGCGGCAGGCATGTAGGAGATCCACTGGGGGTGGTCGCCGGGGAAGTTCACCTCGCAGGCGAGGATCTCGGCGTAGACCGCGGCCCCGGCGGCCTCGGCAAAGTCGACGGCGGCGTCCACGGCATCCTGGCCGGCGCGGGCCACCTCGTCGCCCAGCACGAACACGGGCTCGTCGGCTTCCGCCAGCAGGTCGGCGGCCTCCGCGACCTGGCCGGGGTCGCCCGCTCCCGCCGTCGGAATGGGGCCGAGCGGCTCGACTGCCGACGGGTCGGTCTCCTGGAGCATCACGTCCTGAGGGAGGCCCAGAAAGACCGGCCCCTGGGGGGGCGTGAGTGCGACCCTGAACGCCCGCCGGAGCATCGTCGGCAGGGCCCGGACGTCGAGCACCTCGTCGGACCACTTGCAGAACTGCTCGACCATCTCCTCCAGCTCGCCGTACAGCAGCGGCTCTTCGTGGCGGAAGTCCCGCTCGTGGTTGCCCGCCGTCACGACCAGCGGCGTGCCGGCGAAGCTGGCGCCGTAGATGTTGCCGACCCCGTGGGCCAGCCCGGGCGTGATGTGGAGGTTGACCACGCCCGCTGGATTGATCGACGGGTCGTCGTCGGTGTGGTACCGGCGGGTAGCGGCGTACCCCGAGGCCATCCCGACGGCGACGTCCTCGTGGGCGCCCAGCACGTAGTCGAGCTCGCTGTTGACGATAGACTGCATGATCGGGAGTTCGGTGGTCCCGGGGTTGCCGAAGACGTGCTCGACGTCGTAGGCCTCGAGGGCGTCGGTAAGCAGGTCCGAACCGGTGTAGCTGTCTGTCATGAGATACCCGCTTCTGCACGCCCCACGGGCAAAATAGTTGGCGTACTCGGCGGCCGCCCGACAGTTTCGGGTCACTCTGTGCCGGCAGCGCCCGCTGCTGGAGCGCTGACACGGAACTGGTCGCGAACGACGCGAACGCCCCTGGCCCCTCCACTCCCGCCCTGCCTGGAGAGGACACCGGACGGGGCTCTCGCGCTGTCACCGGCGCCAGCACCACTTCTGTCGGGTGGTCGAACAGGAAGGCGAGTGTGAGGGAAGCTTTTACTCCCCGGCACGCGTCGACCGGTTACGAGGCAAGCAATGAGCGACGCAGTACTACTCGACATCGAGGACGGCGTGGCGACACTGACGATGAACCAGCCCGACCGGATGAACCCCGTGACCGGCCCCATCTCCGAGGCGATCGAGGCCCACCTCGACGCCGTCGAGGAGCGGGACGACGTGCGGTGTGTGGTCGTCGAGGGGGCGGGCGGCGCCTTCTCGGCCGGCGGGGATATCCAGGGAATGAAAGAGCGACTCGACGGCGACCAGCCGCTGGACGAGGCCGTCGACCAGCTCGAGCGCGGGCTCAGCGAGACGATGGTCAAGCTGGTCACCTGTACCTACCCCACGGTCGCGAAGGTCGACGGGCCGGCCGTGGGCGCGGGCGCGAACCTCGCTATCGGCTGTGACGTCGTGCTGGCCAGCGAGTCAGCGAGCATCGGCTTCGTGTTCAACCAGGTTGGATTGAGCGTCGATGGTGGCACCTCCTACCTGCTCCCGCGGGTCGTCGGCGTCAACAAGGCCAAGGAGCTCGTGTTCACCGGCGAGATACTCGGCGCGGGGGAGGCCGACGACCTGGGGCTGTTCAACCACGTCTACGCCGACGAGGAATTCGAGGGCCAGGTGAGCGCGATGGTCGAGCGGATCGCGAGCGGCCCGACGGTCGCGCTGAGCCGGGCCAAGCGGCTCGTCCAGGATGGCATCGAGAAGGACCTCGAACAGGCGCTGCACGACGAGGCCGCCGCTCAGGGGGTCGTCTTCGACAGCCACGACCACCGCGAGGGCGTCGAGGCCTTCCTCGAGGACCGCGAGCCCGAGTTCGAGGGCCGGTAGGGGTCGGGTTCGGGTCGTGCCTGCGGGTCGCACCGGGAGGCCGACTGCCCCGCCTCCATTCGACACCATTTAAGACTGTCCACGCGGATACCGGTGTATGGACAACCCGCTCGCGGAGTTCGACCATCCGGCGGTGCGGACGGGGCTGCTGACCGCCGTCGGCTACGGGGTCGTCATCACCGTACTGTTCGTCATCATGTTCGTCGTCCCGCTGCTCGTGTTCACGAGCCTGCTTTGAGCCGGCTGCAATCCGGGGCCAGCCCCGGCTCACACAAGCCGAACCGTTTTGCGTCTACCGGCCCTCCATCGTCCGATGGCAACACACGCAGAGGAGGCCGAGGCGGACTGGAGCCGGCTCTACGTCGACGGCGAGTGGGTCGAGGCGGCAAGCGGTGAGACGATCACGGTTGAGAACCCCGCGACGCAGGAGACGATTGCGGCGGTGCCGGCGGCGACCGAAGCTGACGTCGACGCCGCCTACGAGGCCGCCGACGCGGCCCAGCCCGAGTGGGAGGCAATGGGTCGCGAGAAGCGAGCCGAACTGGTCGGCGCGTTCCTCGAGGCCTTCGAGGCCCGCTTTGACGAGGTCGTCGACTTCCTGGTCCGAGAGGGCGGCAGCACCAAAGGAAAGGCCGGCCAGGAGGCCACTATCTCGATGGTCGACTTCCAGACCGCCCTCGAACTCGAGGCCCCCGAGGAGGAGGTCCACGATTCCCCGTTCTTCGAGGGGAAGAAAACCCACATTGTCCACGAGCCGGTCGGGGTCGTTGGCGTCATCTCGCCGTGGAACTACCCCCTCCACCTGACCACGCGGGCGCTTGCCCCGGCACTGGTGCTCGGGAACACGGTCGTCGTCAAGCCCGCCTCGGACACACCGGTCAGCGGCGGGCTGTGGCTGGCAGCGGTCGCCGACGAGGTCGGTCTCCCCGACGGCGTGGTCAACGTCGTCACCGGTCGCGGCTCCGATATCGGCGACCGGATGGCCGGCCACCCGGTCCCGCGGACCATCTCCTTCACCGGGTCGACAGCCGTCGGCAAGCGGGTCGCCGGCCGGGCCGGCAGCAGTATTACCCAGCCGGCGCTCGAACTCGGCGGCAACGGCCCCAACGTCGTCACCGCCGACGTCGATGTCGAGCAGGCCGCGAAGGTCGGCGCCGTGGGCTCCTTTACCCACCAGGGCCAGGTCTGTATCTCTATCAACCGCCACATCGTCCACGAGGAGGTCTACGACGAGTACGTCGACCGGCTAGTCGAGCACGCCGAGTCACTGACCGTTGGTGACCCCACCGAGGAGGCCGTCGACTTTGGCCCGGTCGTCAACGAGAGCCAGCGTGACGACCTGCTCGCATACGTCGAACAGACTGTTGAGCAGGGCGCAACGCTCGAGACCGGCGGCGAGGCCGAGGAGCTGTTCTTCGAGCCGACGGTCCTCTCCGGCGCCACCAACGAGATGGCCGCCGCCTGCAACGAACACTTCGGCCCCGTCGCCCCCGTGATCGAGGTTTCCTCGGCGGCAGCGGCTATCGAGGTCGCCAACGACACCGAGTACGGCCTGGCCGCGGCAGTCCAGTGTCGCGACCTCAACCGCGCTCGCGAACTCGCAAACCAGGTCGAGTCCGGGATGGTCCACATCAACGACCACCCGATCCAGGACGAGCCAAACGCCCCCTTTGGCGGGATGAAGCAGTCGGGGCTGGGCCGGTACAACGGCGAGTGGGTGATGGACGAGTTGGTCGAGCCAAAGTGGATATCGGTCCAGCACGAGGACCGCGAGTACGACCTACTGGAGTAGACTCCGGACGCCGCCCGCTCTTTGTTATCCGACGATTTCGAGAATGTCCGCGAGGTCGTCGACAACGAAGTCAACACACTCATCGTCGACCCGGTAGTCCTCGTCGGGGATACTGACGGTCTCGGCCGCTGTGCCGCCGTAGGCGACCGTCCACAGCCCCGCTTCGGTACCGCCCTGCATGTCGTGTTCGTACCGGTCGCCGACCATTAGCGACCGGCCCGGGTCGACCCCGTGGCGCTGGGCTTTCGAGAGGGCGTCCTCGAACATCCGGTCGTCGGGCTTCTTGTAGCCGACGTCCTGGGAGGTGGTGATACCCTCGAAGGCAGTATCGAACCCCTGGTCCTCGAGCATCCGGCGGGCTTCGGCGGTGTCGATGTCGGAGATGATCCCCAGATAGAGGCCGGCGTCGTCGAGCCCCTGGATCGTCTCGGCGGCGTTCGGTTCCAGCTCGCGGGAGGTCCGGAGCGTCCGCTCGAACTCCGGCCGCCACGCCGACTCCTCGAGGTTGGTCTCGACGATGTGCTGGAAGGCCTTCCGGTAGCCCGCCATGGCCGAGCGGTACTCCCGACCCTCGGCGGTCTTGAAGTGCTCGCCGAGGCGGTCGCGCCACGCGTCGAGTGCCCACTCGGGGTCGAGGCCGCGCTCGGCGGCGAACTGCTCGACGTAGTCGACGTAGCCGGCGCGGATCGACGGCAAGCTGACGATGACACCGCCGATGTCGAAGAAGACCGCGTCCCACTCCGCGGGGGGTTCGCTCATGACCGTGACTGACCAGCCGGGGGTATTTGAGGGCTCCGGGACCGGCGGGCCACGGGGGTCGGGACGCGGCGAAGCGGGCGGCTTTATGCCCCGCCACGCCCCTCGTGTGAGTATGCAGGCAATCCAAGTGACCGACTTCGGCGACAACAGCGTCGTCGAGGTAACAGAGCGCGAGCGCCCCGACCCCGGCCAGGGGCAGGTCCGGGTCGAGGTGAAGGCGGCGGGGGTCAACTTCGCGGACATCATGCAGCGACGCGGCCACTACCAGCGCGGCCCGAAGCCGCCCTACGTCGCGGGGATGGAGGTCGCTGGCGTCGTCGATGCCGTCGGCGAGGGCGCCGACCGCGAGGTTGGCGACCGGGTGATGGGCTTCGCCGACGGCGGCGCCTTCGCGGAGTACACGCTGGCGACCGGCGGCGGCCTGCTCGACGCCCCCGAGGGGATGTCCTTCGCGGAGGCCGCCGGCGTTCCCGTCCAATTCCTGACCGCACACAACTGCCTGTTCGAGTGGGGCGGCCTGGAGGACGGCGAGCGGGTCCTTGTCCACGCGGCTGCCGGCGGGGTCGGCACCGCCGCCGTCCAGCTCGCGGACGATGCCGGCGCCGAGGTGTTCGGCACGGCCTCCACCCGGGAGAAGCTGGACCTCGCGGCCGACCTGGGCTGTGACCACCCGATCAACTACACCGAGACCGACTTCGTCGCGGAGGTCGAGAATATCACCGACGGCGATGGGCTGGACCTGGTGCTCGACGGGATCGGCGGCGAGACCAGCAGCCAGAGCCTCGAGGCGCTGACAGAGTTCGGCCGGATCGTCTGTTACGGCGCGGCCTCGGGACAGCCCGGACAACTCGACACCGGCGAGTTGCTGTTCAACAACTACACCGTGTACGGCTACCACCTCGGCCGCGGGTTGGCGAAGGCACCAACCCGGGTGCTGGAGGCGGTCGGGCCGCTGAACGAGGGGCTCGCCACCGGCGACCTGGAGGTCATCGTCGGCCACGAGTTCGACCTCGAGGACGCAGCCGAGGCCCTGCAGTTCATCGAGGACCGCAACTCCAGTGGCAAGGTCGTGCTGAAACCCTGACGCCGGCCGTCGGTGTCGGAAGCGCAACCACGGGCAACAGACCGGCCGGGGACGTGGCGGCCGCGGCCCGACTACTCCAGCAGCGAGATGAACTCCGCGGAGATGACGGTCTTGTCGTCCTGGTTGACGATGTCGACGTCGTAGCGGACGGTACCGCCCGCGGTCGGGTGGTCCGGCGTGGGCTCGGTCTCGATGACTTCCATCTCGACGTGAACCGTGTCACCGATGAGCACCGGCTCGACAAAGCGCAGGTGGTCGATACCGTAGAAGGCGACCACCGCGTCCCGTTCCTCCTCCGAGCGCGAGCGCCAGAGTAGGCCCGTCGCCACCGAGAAGACCAGCGCGCCGTGAGCGATGCGCTCGCCGAAGTCCGAGGCCTGCATCCGCTCGGCGTCGGTGTGGATGTGGTTGAAGTCGCCGCTGACGCCCGCGAAGTTGACCACGTCGGCCTCGGTGACGGTGCGGGCCTCCGTCACTCGCGAGTCGCCGACCTCGACGCCGGCGAAGAAGCTGTCCTCGCTCATTGTTCCCCCGCGTGGTCGGCGTTCGTGAACATCCGGTAGGTCGTGCCGCCGGTGGCGACAGTCTTCTCTTCGCCACTGGGCGCGGTGCCGGTGACCTCCACGTGGGTCATCCCCATCGACTCGCCGGCCCGGACTACCTCGGCGTCGACCGTGAGGGCAGAGGTCGCCGGCCGGACGTATCTGACCGTGAGGTCCGTCGTCACCAGCATCGGGTCGAGCGGGTCCGGGAACGTCGTCCGGAGCGCGAAGGCCGAGCAGCTGTCGATGACCGTCGCAGTCACGCCGCCGTGTAGCGAGCCGCCAGACCAGTTGGCGAGTTTCTCCTGGTGGGGGACTCGCATCACGGCCCGTCCCTCCTCGACGGTCACCATCTCGACGCCCAGCCACGACAGGAAGCCGTGCTGTTCGAGGACCGTCTGAGCCGCCTCCGCATCGGTGTGCCGGCCGGACCCGAACTCGCCGTCCTCGGCGGGGTCGCTGACCGCCCCGGATTCCTCGGCGTCGCTTGTGCGGTCCGTCTCCCCGGTTCCGTCCGCGTCAGCGTCGGTCATGTCGTCACTTCCCCTCGAACTCGGGCTCGCGGTCCTCGGCGAAGGCCGCGGCACCCTCCATCATGTCGTCGGTCGTCAACAGCAGCGAGAACGACTGACTCTCCAGGTCCAGCCCGGTCTCCAGGTCCTGGTCCTGGCCGCTGTTCATTACGCGCTTTGCGTGCCGGAGCGCGACTGGGGGACCGTCGACCAGGTCGTCGACGAACTCACCGACGGTCTCGTCAAACTCGTCGCCGTCGACGGCGCGGTTGACCAGCCCCCAGTCCTGGGCCCGGTCGGCGCCGACGTGCTCGCCCCGGAAGACCAGCTCCTTCGCGCGGGCCTCGGTGAGCATCCGCATCGACCGCTGGGTGCCGCCGCCCCCGGGGATCAGCCCGAGGTTGATCTCCGGGAAGCCGAACTCGGAAGATTCGGTGGCGATCCGCAGGTCGCAGGCCATCGCGAGTTCGAGCCCGCCACCCAGACAATAGCCGTCGATCTTCGCCAGGGTCGGCCGCGGGTACGCGGCGACCGTCTCGAAGAACTCGCCCGGTTCGGCCTCCTTCGCCGGTTCGATCTCCGAGAACCCCGAGATGTCCGCGCCCGCACAGAACGCACGGTCGCCGGCGCCCTCGAAGGTCACCGCCCGAACGTCCTCGTCGTCGATGGACTCGAGCAGGTCGACCACCGCGTCCGTCAGGTCACCGCTCAGCGTGTTCATCCGCTCGGGCCGGTCGAGCTCGACCGCCAGCAGCCCGTCCTCGGAGAGCTCCCAGTTGACTGTGTGGTACTCGCCCGGGCCGCTCCCGCTGTCGTACTCGTAGAAGCCCTCGCCCGCCTCCTCGCCCGTCTTGCCGTCCTCGACGAGCTCGACGAGGTAGTCGACAGGCTCGTAGCGGTCCTCGCCGGTTGCCTCGTGCTGTGTCTCGAGCTTCTCCAGCACGGTGTCCAGGCCGAGCTTGTCACCGCGGCGGCAGGGGCCCTCGGGAAAGCCCGTGCCCAGGCGCATCCCGATGTCGATGTCGTCCGGAGTGGCGACGTCGTCGCCGATGAGTCGGGCGGCCTCGTTGATGATCCGGGCCTCGATGCGCAGCCAGTCGAAGTCCTCGGAGACGTCCTCCGGGCCGTAGTCGGCGCCGTCTGCCTGAGACGTCTCCGACGTCTCTCTGTCCTCGTAGTCGTAGTAGCCCGTGCCGGTCTTCTGGCCGAGCTCCTCGGCCTCGACTTTCTCCTCGACGACCGGCGGGACCGGCTGGCCGGCCTCCTTGCGGATGTGGTAGCCGACGTCGATGCCGGTCAGGTCCGCGAGCTCGAAGGGGCCCATCGGGTAGCCACGCTCGTGGACCATCGTCGCGTCGACCTCACGGATCGCGGCCTCGTCGTTCGAGACCATCCAGGCGGCCTCGTCGCCGAAGGGACCCAGCACGGAGTTGACGACGAACCCGCGGACGTCCTTCCGGACGTAGAT
>CAZOWU010000078.1:0-9498 GCA_964583735.1 uncultured Halobacteriales archaeon
TCCACATCCTCGAGGTCCAGCGGCTGATCCGCTTTATGCCTAAACCCGTCGTCTGCGTCGCACCGGGCTGGGCCGCCGGTGGCGGCCACTCGCTGCACGTCGTCTGTGACCTCACGCTGGCGAGCGAGAAGGCACAGTTCAAGCAGACCGACGCGGACGTCGCCTCCTACGACGCCGGCTTCGGGTCGGCCTACCTGGCCCGCCAGGTCGGCCAGAAGAAGGCCCGGGAGATTTTCTTCCTCGGCAAGACCTACGACGCCGCCGAGGCGGCGGAGATGGGCATGGTCAACGAGGTCGTTCCCCACGAGGAGCTAGAGGGGGTCGCGCTCGACTGGGCCGACGAGATCACCCGCAAGTCCCCCATGGCCATCCGGATGCTGAAATACGCCTTCAACATGGCCGACGACGGAATGGTGGGCCAGCAGGTCTTCGCCGGCGAGGCCACCCGACTCGGCTACATGACCGAGGAGGCCCAGGAGGGCCGGGACGCGTTCAACGAGGGGCGGGACCCGAACTTCCGGCAGTTTCCCTGGCACTTCTGACCGGTGGAGGCGACCGCAGTCGCTTTGGGTCTTGCGTCCCTATTTGCGGGTGATGACAGCGACCGCCGACATCTCCCGAGCGAGGGCGTGGCTGATGGCCGCGCGCCCGCAGACGCTGCCCGCGGGAGCCTCGCCAGTGGTCCTCGGCATCGGGCTGGCGGTCGCCGACGGCCGCTTCGCCGCGGTGCCTGCCCTGGCCGCCATGGTCGGAGCCCTCCTGATTCAGGTTGGCACCAACTTCGCCAACGACTACTTCGACGCCGTCAACGGCGCCGACACGGACGAGCGGGAGGGGTTTACCCGGGTGACCGCCGGCGGGCTCATCGAGCCCCGCCGGGTCAAACTGGCCATGGCCAGCACCTACGCGCTCGCCGTCCTCGTCGGGCTCTACCTGGTTGCCGTCGGCGGCGCCCCGATCCTCGTGGTCGGGCTCACAAGTATTCTCGCGGGCCTGCTGTACACCGGCGGTCCCTATCCCTACGGCTACTACGGGCTGGGTGACCTCTTCGTGTTCGTCTACTTCGGAGTCGTCGCGGTGGCCGGCACCTACTACGTGCAGGCCGTCGCCAGACTCGGGGGCGATTTCCCCGTCGGCTTGCCCGCCGGGACGGTGACGCCCGAAGCCCTGCTCGTCGGCGCCGCCGCCGGCGCGCTCTCGACAGCAATCCTGGTCGTCAACAACGTCCGGGACGTGGAGACTGACGCCGCGGCCGGCAAGCGGACGCTCGCAGTCGTGCTCGGCTACCGGTACTCCCGCGTCGAATTTCTGGCTCTTCTCGCCGTGGGGTACGCCGTCCCGCCGGTGCTGTGGCTGGGCTACGGCTACCCCGTGGCGGTCATGTTCTCGTGGCTGACGCTCCCGCTCGCCGGGCTGATTGCCCGGACCGTCCTCACCCGGACCGACGGCGAGGCCCTGAACCCCGCGCTCGAGCGCACCGGGCAGTTGCTCGCTCTCTACGCCGTCCTGCTCACTGCAGGACTCGCCACAGGGCAGGCGGGGGTGGTGTAGATGGAGGTCGAACCGTTCTCGGTCGAGTTGGCGACGCCCCTAGAGACGGCCGCGGGCGCAGTCCGCGAGCGCGAGGGCTTTCTGGTCCGCCTCGAGCACGCTGGCACCGAGGGAGTGGGTGAGGCCAGCCCGCTGCTCGGCTGGACGGAGACCTACGAGGAGTGTCGCGAGGCGCTGGTCCGCGCGGCGGAGGTTGCCGAACACATCGACTGGGGGGTCGCACTGGCAAAGACCGAGGCGCCAGCAGCCAGGCACGCGCTCGCACTCGCCCTCAAGGAGGCGCTGGCCCGTGCGAGGGGCGAGCCGCTCTACCGGAGCCTCGGTGGCGAGGGCACGGTCCGGGCCGTCCCGGTCAACGCGACGCTGAGCGACGCCCCACCCACCGAGACGGCGGCTGCGGCGGCCGACGCCGTCGACCGTGGCTTTGGCTGCCTGAAGCTCAAGGTCGGCGCCCGGGACGTCGAATCAGACCTCGAACGCGTGCGGACAGTCCGCGACCGGGTGGACGCCCGGCTCCGGCTGGACGCAAACGGGGCCTGGACCCGTGGCCAGGCCGAGCGCGTCGTCGATGCCGTCGACGGCCTGGGGGTCGACTACGTCGAACAGCCACTCCCGGCAGAGGACCTGGATGGGCACGCGGCCTTGCGGGGCCGGGGTGTCGACGTCGCGGTCGACGAGTCACTCGCCGCTTACGACATCGAGCAGGTACTCGCCGCGGCTGCCACGGACGTCGTGGTGCTGAAACCGATGGTGCTTGGCGGGCCGGACCTGGCCCGCGAGGCCGCCACGACAGCGCGTGCGGCCGGCGTCGAGCCCGTTGTCTCGACGACCATCGGCACCGTGATAGCGCGGACCGGCGCCGTCCACCTCGCGGCCTCGATCCCCGATATCGACCCCTGCGGGCTGGCCACGGGGTCGATGCTCCGCTCGGACCTGGCACCCGACCCTGCGACGGTCGAGGACGGAACGATCACCGTTCCCCAGGAACCGGGGCTGGGCCTCCCGGCCCGCCCATGACCGCCGGTCGCGACGGTGAGGACGAGCCCGACAGTCTGCCATCCACAGCCGACGAGCGCGGACGCTGGCCGACCCGCGACGTCCTCGCCCACCGCGTGGCCGCGACGCCCGAGCGAACTGCGGTGGTCGACACGGCCGACGGGACGACCTGGACCTACCGGGAGCTCGACCGGGTCGTCGATGGGGTAGCGGCCGAGCTGGGCTCGGGCGGCCCGGTCGGCACGCTGCTCGACACCCGGGTCGCGTTCGTGACGCTCGTCCACGCGGCGATGCGGACCGGGCGGACGCTCGTCCCCCTCAACACGGACCTGCCAGTGGAGGTGCTGGCAGACCAGGCCCGGCGGGCCGGCCTCGACCTGTTGGTTTGCGAGCGAGACACCGAGGAAGTCGCCTCGGAGGTCGGACGCGGAGCGGTAGCTTCGGTCGACCCCCCCGACGCCGAGTCGACAGCGCAGCTCGCGCCTGCAGCTACCGGCGGGGCGGACTCTCGGCACAGAGGGGCGTCTTCCGACCGTGCGACGCTCTCGCCGTCTGAGACGGCAGTCGTCATGTTCACCTCCGGGACGACCGGGACGGCAAAGGGTGTCCGGTTGACGGTCGGGAACCTGGTCTGGAGCGCGGTCGGCTCCGCCTTCCGTCTGGGCGTCGCTCCCAGTGACCGGTGGCTGTGTTGTCTCCCGATGTACCACATGGGCGGGCTCGCGCCGACGCTGCGGTGTGCGCTGTACGGGACGAGTCTCGCCATCCAGTCCGGCTTCGAGGCCGAGCGGACTGTCGAGGTCATCGAGGAGTCCGAGGTAACCGGCGTCTCACTCGTCCCGACGCAACTGCGTCGGCTGCTGGATAGTGGCTGGGAGCCGCCCGCTCCCTTCGAGACCGTCCTGCTGGGTGGAGCACCCGCCAGCCAGGACCTGCTCGGCCGGGCTCGTGACCGTGGCGTCCCTGTCTCTCCGACCTACGGGACGACCGAGACGGCGTCGCAGGTCGCGACCGCCCTGCCAGACCAGGCCGCCGAACACCCGGGAACGGTCGGCCAGCCGCTCGCGGTGACCGACGTGACTGTCCTCGCGGACGGCGAGCCTGCGGGTCCGGGCGACGTTGGCGAACTGGTCATCAGCGGGCCGACTGTCACGCCGGGGTATCTCGACGACAGCCGGACCGCCGACGCTCTGGGTCAGTACGGCCTCCGTACCGGCGACCTGGGGTACCGCGACGAGGCCGGCCGGCTGTGGGTCGAAGGGCGAGTCGACGACGCCATTACGACCGGCGGAGAGACGGTCTACCCCACAACGGTCGTCGACGCGCTCCGCGAGCACCCGGCAGTCGCCGACGCGGCGGTTGTCAGCCTTCCCGACGAGGAGTGGGGCGAGCGTGTCGCCGCCCTGGTCGTCACCGCGGGCTCGGGCGGTGGGAAAACCGGCTCCGACGGCGACGCTGCGCCCGAGGTGGAAGAACTCCGTGCGTTCTGTCGGGGACGGGTCGCCGACTATGCGGTGCCGAAGACCGTCGCGTTCGCCGACGACCTCCCGAGGACGGCATCGGGAACCGTCGACCGGGACGCCGTCAGGGACCGGCTCCGGTCGGAGTGACCGCTCTGGGGCGACGGAGACGGAGACGGAGACGGAGGGCGGTAACCCTTTGTCCCGCAGCGCCATACCCGGGTGCGTGTGCACCTTCACCCTCGCGTGGCAGGTCTTCGAGGACGCGCCGGTCGTCGTGGCGGCGAACCGCGACGAACAGCTAGGTCGGGAAACGGACCCTCCAGCCCGGCGCGACTGGGAGCGCTCCGTGGTCGCCCCGCAGGACGCGGATGCCGGTGGGACTTGGCTCGGTTACAACGACGCAGGCGTACTGGTCTCGGTGACAAATCGCTGGACCGACGCGGACCTCGCTGCGGAGCGCTCACGGGGCCTGCTCGTCCGGGACGCGCTCAGGGGGGACACCGCCGAGGACGCGGTCAGGTACGTCGAGCGCGACCTCGACGGGCGCGAGTACGACGGGTTCAATCTCGTGGCCGCAGACGCCGACGCAGCGCTGCTGGTCGAGTGGGACGGGAACCGGCGCGTCGGGCAGTTCAGCCCGGGCGTCCACGTCGTCGTGAACGTCGGTGCCGACAGCCAGTACACCATCCCGAGCCAGCGCCAGGAGGTGGCAGAACAACAGGCGGCGAACGCCGACCGTCTCCACGGACACCTCCAGCCCGAGCCCGGCGAAGACAGTCACGCCTGGCTCGACCGGGCGGCGGCCGCCGTCTCCGACCACGAGTTCGGCGTCTGCATCCACGGCGACGGCTTCGGGACCCGGTCCTCCTCGCTGGTCCGGCTCGGCACCGACGACAACAGCTACGAGTACGCCGACGGGCCGCCCTGCGAGGCGCCCTTCGAGCCGGTCGATGTGTGAGACAGCGCGGGTGTGACCGGTCGATAGCGCCGGGGTCCCGAAAGTGACTTGTCCGCGGCGAGCGCCAGTTGTACCATGAGCGCCACCGCCGCCGAAACCGGGCTCACCGAGACAGAGCGCGAGGGGCTGGAACTGGTCCGCGAGACCAGAGGGATCCACCAGAGCGAGTTCTGGAAGGCACTCGATATCTCTTCCCGGAAGGGGAGCCGGGTCGTCGATTCGCTGGTCGAGCAGGACCTCATCCAGCGCGAGGAGACCGTCTACGATGGGCACAACACCTACCATCTCACGCCGATGCCGAGCGACCTGGAGTTCTCGCTGCTGATGGCGGGAGATATGCTCTCGCCGTTCGTCGGTGACGAGGAGGTCGACCCACAGAGCGACGCGTTCACGCAGTGGGTCATGAGTCTCGCATACGAAGAATAGCCGACGCGACCTTCGTCGTCAGTTCTGCTTCAGCCGGTTCAGTCTTCGAGCGCGTCGGCGACCCGCTCGAGCGTCCGCCGGATATCGTGGACCTCGTCGCGCAGCTTGCGGACCTCTCGGGTCAGTTCCTCGTTGTCGGTGCCACCTTCCTGCGCGCCGGGCGGGCCACCGGGGCCGGCGCCCATTCCTGGACCGCCGCCGCCCATGCCGGGACCGCCACCGCCGCCGCCCATCATGCCGCCCATCATCTGTGCGAAGGGGTTGCCGCCCATGCCGCCACCGCCGCCGCCCATCATCTCCTCGGGTGGGCCGCGCTCGCCACCCTCACCCTCCTCGCCCTCACCTTCGGCGCGCTCTTGGCGGATCTCCTCGACGCGCTCGCGGAAGGATTTGCTCTCCTCGTCGCCCGCTGGCTGGCTCTCCTGGCTCTCCTGGCTCTCCTGGCTCTCCTCTGAATCGTCTGCCATGGCACCGTTTCCGGCGGGCCAAACAAAAGGGTTGTCGTCTACTCGAACGCACCGAGACTCGACTGGAGGTGCCTGTCGCTCTCACCCGTCCTCACCTCGTAGCCCACGAGGTCGCGCATGTCGACGGCGTAGGTGCTCCCGGCGCGCTCGACCACCAACACCCGGCCCTTGGTGCCACAGACCGTGCCGCTCGCAAGCGTCTCCGGGACCGGGCGGTCGGTCAGGTCCAGGCCGTACGCAAACTCGACCGTCTCCCGGACGTCGAACCCTGCGAGCAGGTCGGCCCACGCGTCCGCATCGACTACGCGGTGGAGCCCCTCGACTTTCGTCGGGACCCGGACGCTGTCGCCCACGTCGGCGGCGATTTCGGCTTCGATCTGCCGAGCGACGCGGCCGTCGGCGACAGTCCGGAGGTGTGCACCGCGGTCGGCGCCCTGCTCGCGGAGCCGCTCGCACAGCCGCCAGGAGCGGGTGACGCCGACTTTGAACGTCGCCGGCGCGAAGGCCGCGAGGTAGACGGCGTGTTCCTCGTGACAGGGTTCCACGGGAAGGTCACAGTCACCGGTACACCGCGCGCATGGCCACCGACTCGTGTGGACCGGGCAGTACGGCGTCTTCGGTGTGTCACACGGCCGATGGCCCTCCTCGGTCAGTGCCCCCGCACAGCGGCGGTCACCAAGCGAGTACGCAAGGTCGTGTCCGGGGGTGAGTGGGACTTCCGTTACGTCGCCGTCGGTCGCGACCAGGAGGCTCGCGTGGTCGGCGTTCCCAGCGGCCGTCACGTAGCCGACGAACTGCACACTCACTTGTTGGACTGGCCGGGCATTAGCCCTGTTGTTCTACCGGCCGGATAGGCCGGGGCTGGTCACAGGACGGGCCCGACGCCGACCACCGAGAGGCCGACGACCGGTAGCACCGCCCCGCTGACCAGGCCACCGTAGTGAACGAACCCTCTGATCGTCTCGCCGCCGCTGTGCAGGCGGCGCAGCCCGACCCACGGTCCCGTCCCGCGGAGTGTCTCACCCCTGCTCCAGGCGCTCTGGGGCAGGAACTCGCGGGGTCAGAGTTCGGCGAGCAGTTCGCGGGTCGCCCGGCGGACGGCGTCGTCACTCGACTGCGTGGGTTCCCAGCCCAGCCCCGCCAGCTTCTCGACGGAGAGGCGCATCCGCGGGACGTCACCGGTCCAGCCGCGGTCGCCGCCGGTGTGGGTGTACGCGGGGTCGACCTCCATCTCCTCGCTGACGATGTCGGCGATCCGGTCGACGCTGGTGGTGGTGCGTGTCCCGAGGTTGTAGACGTTCAGGTCGCGGTCGGCGTGGGCAACGACGTGGCACATGGCGTCGATACACTCCTCGATATGCATGTAGGACTTCTCCTGGCGGCCGTCACCGAGGATCGTCAGCTCCTCGGGATCCTCGCGGAGTTTCTCGATGAAATCGGGGATGACTGCCCCCCGCAGGCGCGGGCCAACGATGTTGGCAAAGCGGAAGACCTGCGCCCGGAGCCCGTGGCTGTGGGCGTAGGTGGAGACGAGCGACTCCTCTGCGACCTTCCCGGCGGCGTATGGGCTGATCGGTTCCAGTGGCGCGTAGTCCTCGGGAGTCGGTCTGGGTGCCTCACCGTAGACCGTCGACGAGGACGTGAACGCCAGGCTGTCGACCCCCACCTCGTCCATTCGCTCGAGAACGTTGTAGGTCATCGCGGTGTTGTCCTCGAACTGGGCCCGGGGCCGGTCGGTGTCGACGGCCTTCGAGGCCGCGAAGTGGAAGACGACGTCCACGTCGGCGGTGAGGACGTCCGCTACCACGTCGGGGTCTGTGCAGTCGCCCTCGACGAGCTCGGCCGCGTCGGGTACCCACTCCGGGGTGCCGTTCGAGCAGTCGTCGACGACTGTGATGTCGTTGTCCGCGACCAGCCTGTCGACGAGATGCGAGCCGACGAAGCCCGCTCCGCCGGTGACGAGCACGCGCGAGCCCGTGAGGTCCATATTTCCGGGTTTACGGGCAGGTCAATGTGTGTTGTGGTTGTACCACCGGGGGCTAGCACACGGGGGCGACGGTCAGGTAATATCGGCCCGCCGGAAGCGGGCGACGGCCAGCGCGACGCCGGCGGCTGCCACGCCGAGCAGTAGCAGCGCCCCTGCAGGGTCGTACTCCCCGTGCAGGAGGATCCCGGTCGGGTCGAAGTAGCGGGTCGGGCTGACCGCGCCGACCCACCCGACGTCCCCGACTGTGGCGAGCGATTCGACGAGATACAGCCCGAAGACCAGCCCGAGCGCTCCGCGGCTTGCGGTGCTCTCCCTGGAGACGAGGACCGAGACGACCAGGCCGAACGCGGCCGTCGCGAGGAAGTACGGCATCGAGAGCAGGTGGACCGCGAGGACCCCTTCGACCGGGACCGGCTCGCCGACGACAGCGATGCCGGGCAACACCACGAGCGGGGTGATAATGTTCGCGGCGGCCATCGTCGGAACCAGCGAGAGGTACCGTTCGACGACCAGCCGGGCCCGCGGGACCGGCGTCGCCAGCCACAGGTCGATTCCCCGGTCTTCGACATCGCCGGCGACCAGCGAGCCCGCCCGGTAGCCGAAGTAGACGCCGAGCAGGATGACCCACCCGAACTGGTAGAGTTCGGTCGCGAGAAAGCCCTCGACGGTCCCGAAGGAGTCGATACCGAAGGCACTCCGGAACGCCGGCGGGAGGTTCGTGATGTACTCCTCCAGGGCCGCACTCGAGGCCTCGACCGAGGGGAAAAAGGCGACCGTGAACAGCCCGAACAGGGCCACGAGCACCGAGAGGACGACTGTCCCCCGGAGCCGCCGACTGGCCTCGTAACGGGTAATCTCAAGCATCGTCGTCCTCCCGTGTGTCGGCGTCCCTGCCGTCACCACCGCCGTCGTTCGCCCCCTCGCTCTCGTCGTAAAAGTGCATGAACACTTCGTCGAGGGGAGCCTCCTCGACCCCGAGGTCGAGCACCGAAAACTCCGAGAGGCGGTCGACCAGCGTGTCGTACCGGCCGGTGAAGAAAAAGCGGACGCCGTCGTCGACGGTCAGGTCGTGGACGCCCGGGAGGTCGAAGTCCTCGTACTCGACTTCCTCCTCGACTGTGAGAGAGACCAGTCGTCCGCTCCGGTCGAGCAGACCCTCGACATCGGCCAGTTCGACCAGATATCCGTCGCGGATGATCCCCACGCGGTCACAGACCCGGCGGACCTCGCTGAGGATGTGTGAGGAGAGGAAGACAGTCGTCCCGCAGTCGGTCTCCCGGTCGATGAAGTCGTTGAACGTTGCCTGCCTGAGGGGGTCGAGCCCCGAGGTAGGCTCGTCCATCACCGCGAGGTCGGGGTCGTGCATGAACGCCTGGACGATCCCGAGCATCTGCCTGTTTCCCCGGGAGTACTCCCGGATCGGGCGGTCCAGTGGCGGGTCGAACAGCTCCAGCAGTTCTCCCCGGCGACTGTCGCCTTTCAAGGCGGCCTGGAGGTCCAGAAACCGCCGGCCCGTGACGTCGCCGTCGAAGGCGGGGTCTCCAGGAAGGTACCCCAGCCGCTCCTTGGCGGCGAGTAGCTCCGACTCCTCGCGGATGTCGTGGCCGAGCACCGCAGCCGTGCCGGCCGTCGGCGACACGAACCCGAGCA
>CAZOWU010000079.1:0-9435 GCA_964583735.1 uncultured Halobacteriales archaeon
CGGGGATCGACGCGTCGATGGCCTTGCCGACCTTGACGGCGGCCTCGACGGCCCCTTCGTTGAGCACCGGGAGGGCACCGGGGAGGCCGAGACAGACCGGGCAGGTGTTCGTGTTGGGCTCCTCGCTGGCCTCGGTCGAACAGCCACAGAAGATCTTGGTGTCGGTTTCGAGCTGGACGTGTACCTCCAGCCCGATGACCACGGCGAGGTCGTGGTCGGCCTGTACCTGAGCCATACCCCGGGTTCGGGAGCCGGTCGCTAAAGGCTAACGCACCGGTCCAGGGGCCGGCACCAGCGGAGTGGTGACGCCGGAACCGCCGAACCCCCTCCGTTTCACCTCCAGATGTCGAGACGTCCGTACGGTCGGCCGGGAAGACAGGTTGTGGCGCGAGAGACGCCGAGCCGGCCGGCACGGAACGTATCCGCTGACGAACCAATGTCTGACGCACGTTTATGTGGACGGGGTGAAAGGTGAAGCACATGTGCGGCAACCGCGTCGAGGAACTGGAATCGCGTGTCAAGGAACTCGAGGCTTCTGTCGAGGGGCTGACCGACGAACTCGTCGAGTGCAAGGTCCGGGTGCGCGAACTCGAGAACGCGGTCGACGACGAGCTGGACTTCATCCCCGGACACGAGTTCGACAGAACGTCAGACTCGGCGACGGAACCCGAACCAGAGGCCGACAGTACTAAAGCCGAGCCGGCCGACGAGGAGACCGAAGAGGAAGCGGACTCGGACATCATCGTTGCGTAGGCGGCGCGGCCTGCGAGCACCCCCATGCACATCAAAGAGCTCGTCCTCGACAACTTCAAGAGTTTCGGCCGGAAAACCCGGATCCCCTTCTACGAGGACTTCACGACCGTCAGCGGCCCGAACGGCTCGGGCAAGTCGAACATCATCGACGCCGTGCTGTTCGCGCTCGGGCTCGCACGCACCTCGGGCATCCGCGCAGAGAAGCTGACCGACCTCATCTACAACCCCGGCCACCAGGAGGGTGACTCCTTCGAGGGCGAGCGCGAAGCGAGCGTGGAGGTCATCCTCGACAACGCCGACGGGACACTCGACCGGACAGCGGTCGTCAGCGCCGCCGGCACCGAAGACGTCGGCGACGTCGACGAAATCGCCATCCGTCGCCGGGTCAAGGAGACCGAGGAGAACTACTACTCCTACTACTACATCAACGGCCGGTCGGTGAACCTGGGCGATATCCAGGACCTGCTCGAGCAGGCCGGCGTGGCCCCCGAGGGGTACAACGTCGTGATGCAGGGCGACGTGACCGAGATCATCAACATGACCGCCGGGTCCCGCCGGGAGATCATCGACGAGATCGCCGGTGTCGCCCAGTTCGACGTCAAGAAGGCCGACGCCTTCGAGGAACTCGAAGTCGTCGAGGGCCAGGTCGGCGAGGCCGAACTCCGCATCAAGGAGAAGGAGACCCGGCTCGAGCAGCTGGCGGACGAACGGGAGACAGCGCTGCGGTACCAGGACCTGCGCGACGAGAAAGCCGAGTACGAGAGTTACCGGAAGGCAGCCGAACTCGAGGACAAACGCGAGGAGCTCTCGGTGGTGGGCGACGAGGTCGAGAAACTGGAAGCCACGCTGGAGGAGCGCCAGACGGCACTCGACGAGCGCCAGGGGACGGTGATGCGCCTCGAGGAGGACCTCGAGGAGCTGAACGCCGAGATCGAGCGGAAAGGCGAGGACGAACAGCTAGAGCTGAAACGCGAGACCGAGGAGATAAAAGGCGACATCGCCCGCCTCGAGGACAAGGTCGAGAGCGCCGAGCAGCGGGTCGAGGAGGCCGAAACCGAGCGCCGCCAGGCCTTCGTGAAGATCGACCGCAAGCAGGAGACGATCGACGACCTCGAGGGCGACATCCGCGAGCGAAAGGTCGCCAAATCGTCTATCCAGGCCGACATCCAGGAGACCGAAGCGGAGCTTGCGACCGTCGAGGCCCGGATCGACGAGGTCGGCGCGGAGTTCGAGGAGGTCAAAGAGCAACTGGACGCCGAGAAGGGGACTCTGGAGGCAGTCAAAAGCGAGAAAAACGACCTCCAGCGCGAGCAGGACCGGCTGCTCGACGAGGCCCGCCGGCGCTCCGACGAGTACGACGAGACCGAAGCCAAGGTCGAGGAGCTGGAGGAGCGGGTCCCGGAGCTCGAAGCCGAGACCGACGACCTTGAGGTCGAACTCGGGAAAGCGAAAAAGAACCGCGAGGCTATCGAGGAGGTCGTCGAGGACCTCCGGGCGGAAAAGCGGGACCGCCAGGCCGAGCTCGACGACGTCGAGGACGACCTCACGGCCGCCCAGCAGGAGTACGCCGAACTCGAAGCAAAGGCCGGCGAGTCCGGCGACTCCTCCTTTGGCCGGGCGGTCACCACGGTGCTGAACGCCGACGTCGACGGCGTTCACGGCGCAGTCGGCCAGCTGGGCAGCGTCCCCGGGGAGTACGCGACTGCCTGCGAGACGGCAGCGGGCGGCCGGCTGGCGAACGTCGTCGTCGACGACGACAGCGTGGGCCAGCGCTGTATCGAGTACCTGAAATCGCGCAACGCCGGCCGGGCGACCTTCCTGCCGCTGACGGAGATGGGACAGCGGTCGCTGCCCTCGCTCCCGGACCGGCCGGGCGTGGTCGGTTTCGCCTACGAACTCGTGGACTTCGACGCCGAGTACGCGGGCGTGTTCTCGTACGTACTCGGAGACACCCTGGTCGTCGAAGACATCGAGACTGCGCGCGACCTGATGGGCCAGTTTCGGCTGGTGACCCTGGACGGCGAGCTCGTCGAGAAGTCGGGCGCGATGACCGGTGGGTCGACCTCGGGCTCGCGGTACTCCTTCTCTGGCACGGCGGGCAAACTCGAGCGGGTCGCCCAGCGGATCACCGAACTCGAGGACGAACGTGCCGCCGTCCGTGAGGAGCTGCGGGACATCGAGAGCCGACTGGACGACGCCCGCGACCGGGAGTCCGAGGCCGCCGAGCAGGTCCGCGACCTCGAGGCCGACATCGAGCGCCGCGAGGACGACATCGCGGAGACCGAGCAGCGCATCGAGGACCTGGGCGAACGCCTCGGGGAGATCGAGACCGAACGGACAGAAGTCTCCGACCGGATGGACGAGCTCGAGGCGGAGATCGCCGAGAAAAACGACGAGATAGCAGATATCGAGGGGACAATCGCCGACCTGGAGGCGGAGGTCGAGGACTCCGAACTACCCGAGCTGACCGCACAGGCGGAGTCACTCCGGGAGGACATCGACGACCTGGCGGCCGAGCGCGAGGAGCTGGACGCGGACCTGAACGAACTCCAGCTCGAGAAGGAGTACGCCGAGGAGGCCATCGAGGAGCTCCACGAGGAGATCGAGGCCGCCCAGGACCGGAAGGCCGCAGCCGAAGCGGAGAGAGAGGACCGACAGGAGGGGATCACCGAGAAGGAGGAGCTGCTGGCCGAGAAGGAGGAGGCTGTCGCAGAGCTCGAAGACCAGATCGCCGACCTGAAAGCCGAGCGCGAGGAGCTGAAAGCCGACCTGGCGGATGCTCGCGAGGCCCGCGACGAGGCCAAATCGCGGGTCGACGCCGTCGAGAGCGACCGCTCGGAGGCCTGCGAGGAGCAGGAACGCCTGGAGTGGGAGGTCGACGAACTCGAAGCTGAGGTCGGGGAGTACGACCCCGAGGAGATCCCCGACCACGAGGCTGTCGAGGCGGAGATCCGGCGCCTGGAGGGGGAGATGGATGCCCTGGAGCCGGTAAACATGCTCGCCATCGAGGAGTACGACGAGGTCCAGGAGGAACTGGACGACCTGCTGGACAAGAAGGGGACGCTGGTCGAGGAGGCAGAGGGGATCCGCGAGCGCATCGAGAGCTACGAGGCCCGCAAGAAGGAGACGTTCATGGAGGCCTTCGAGTCGATCAACGGCCACTTCGAGGACATCTTCCAGCGGCTCTCGAACGGGACCGGTCACCTCCACCTCGAGAACGAGGCGGACCCCTTCGACGGCGGGCTGACGATGAAGGCCCAGCCCGGCGACAAGCCGGTTCAGCGCCTGGAGGCGATGAGCGGCGGCGAGAAGTCACTGACCGCCCTCGCCTTCATCTTCGCCATCCAGCGGCACAACCCCGCACCCTTCTACGCGCTGGACGAGATCGACGCGTTCCTCGATGCCGCCAACGCCGAACTCGTCGGCGAGATGGTCGACGAGCTGGCTGGCGAGGCCCAGTTTGTCGTCGTCTCCCACCGGTCGGCGATGCTCGAGCGGTCCGAGCGGGCCATCGGCGTCACCATGCAGGACGACAACATCTCCGCGGTGACCGGGATCGACCTCTCCGGCGGCGACAGCGACGGTGAGGAGGTACCTGCCGATGACTAGCGAGACGGGAGCGAAGCGACCGTCTCGGACATGCGAACGGCGACCGACGGGAGCCGCGAGCAGCGGGGCGCGACCGCAGGGAGCGCCCCGGAACGGTGAGCGGGGAGCAAAGCGACCCGCGAGCAGCGCCGTGGAGGTGTCCGCGGATGACTGAGGACGCCGACGATATCCCACTGGATATCACCGGCCACGAGGAGCGCGATGCGCCCAGCGCTTCGGACCGGTCGACCGGGGAGCGGACCAACGGTCACAACGCCGGGGCCGACGTCAACGGTGTGTCCGGCCTGACGGGTGAGGGGGAACCTGACGGGCCACCCGCACGCGACGATGGGGAGAGTGACGAGGAGGTCGAGCCGGTGGAGGTACTCGTCCAGCTCGCCGAGGACGGGGAGATCGACCCCTGGGACATCGACATCGTCGCCGTCACAGACAAGTTCCTCGACCGGCTGGACGAGGCGGACCTGCGCACCTCCGGGCGAGCCCTCTTCTATGCGAGCGTGCTCCTGCGGATGAAGGGTGACGCGATGCTCGCCGAGGACGAGGAGGAGGAACCCGAGCCCGAACCCTGGGAGGAGGCGGCGATGGGCGGCGGGGAGTTGCCCGCCGAGGGCGAGGGGCCGGACCCGTTCGCCGCGCTGGAGTCGGAGATCGACCGCCGGCTGGAGCGCAAGCGGGCCCGTGGGATGCCCCTGACGCTCGACGAGTTGGTCCGGGACCTGCGGGAGGCCGAGCGGGACAACTGGTGGAAGGAGTCCCGGGAGTACGACACCAGCGACTCCCCGAGCGGCTTCCAGCGCGGCGCCCAGGAACTGGACTACCGGGCGGCCGACGACATGCGGATGGACGACGAGCCCACGGCTGCCGACGTGACCGGCACCCAGCACACCGAGGACATCGACGAGGTGATCGACGACGTCTACGCTGCGGTCCGGGAGCACTACGAGGCGGGCCGCAAGGAAGTGCTCTACCGCGAGGTCGCCGACGCCGGCGGCTCGCGCGTGGAGACCTTCCTCGGCTTGCTCTTTCTCTCCCACCGCGGCCGGGTCCGCCTCCGGCAGGACGAACTCTTCGGGGACCTGTGGGTGCAAGACCCAAGCGCCGTTGGCGGCTCTGGCGAGGCCGTCGCGGACTGACCCGCCCGGTTGCGCTCCCGGTCGTAGCCCCGACGCACACCGACCGTCAGGCAAAGGAGCCAGGCTCGATGGCGTCGACGGCGGGGAACCGCCGGAGCGTCGGGACCACGGCCCAGTAGGAGGCGACGAGCGCGAAACCGACCGCGGAGGCGCCGACGACGAGGCTGGCGCCGAGCGCGTCGCCGAGGAGGCCGCCGGCGAGAATCCCGAGCGGGCCGACGGTTGCGGTGACGCTGCCGGTCGTCGCGGAGACCCGGCCCAGCAGCGTCTCGTCGACGCCGCTCTGGAGGCTGGCACTCACGAGGACGTTGTAGCTCCCCACAGGGACGAAGGCGAGCGCGAAGAGGACGGTGATGACAGCCGGCGAGCCGAGCGTCACCGCGCCGAGCCAGCAGCCCGCGCCGGCCGCGAAACCGACGGCTGTCACCCGTCCCAGCGGGATAGTCTCGAGCCAGGAGGCGAGCAAGGCGCCAGCGAAAGTCCCAGCAGTCATCGCCGCGAGCAGGAGGCCGTAGGTACCGGGCCCACCCAGCGAGGCGGCGAAGGCGGGGAGGACAGCGGTGGTCATCCCAGTGAAGAGTCCGGCGAGGGAGGCGCCGACGAGCATGTGCAGGATCGGGGAATCGCGGACGACCGCCACACCCTCTGCGACGTCGTCGAGGTACTCCTGGGCGGAGGGGCTGGTGCCCTCCTTCTCCGTGGCCGGGATGGCGGTGAAAGCGAAGACGGCAGCGCTGACCAGGAAGGTAGCGGCGTTGGCCCCGAACAGGGCCACAGCGCCGACGAGTGCGATGGCCGCGCCGCCGCCGGCCCGTGCCGCGGCGCCGATGGCGCGGTCGCTGGTGGCCGTCAGCGAGTTCGCCCGGACCAGGTTCCGGTCGGCGACCAGCCGCGGGACGGCGGCGTTCTGTGCGGGTCCGGAGACGCGCTGGAGCGTCGCCAGCAGCGGGGCGACGGCGAGGACGACCCACACCGAGAGGACGTCCAGAGCGGCGGCGACCGGGACCGCGAGGGCGACGACAGCCTGCACGAGTTCGGTGGCGACGAGCAGTCGACGGAGCGGCGCCCGGTCGACCAGCGGCCCGAAGAGAAAGCCGAGCGCACCCGGTGCTCGCGAGAGAAAGCCTGCGAGCCCGGTGAGTGCGGTCGACCCCGAGAGCTCAAAGACCAGCCACATCGCCGCGACGAAGTAGAGTTCGTCGCCAGCCTCACTGACGGCGTGGCCGGCGTACAGCCGGCGGAAGCCGACGTTATCTAGCAGGTCCCGGGTGCGGTCGTCGAGCCGGTCGTGGATGCCCATCGGGAGTGGAGTCGCCCGCCGCCGGCAAGAGCGTTCGGCGAACAGCGTTTCATACTGTCGGCTGTCCCTTCGTGAAGAGACTTGCCACCTCGGGATGGCGAGATTCTTACCAGACGTACAGCCGGCAGTATCAGTAGGGCAGGTGAGAGGTCCCGGAACCCTCTTTTCGGCGCCCTGGCGTAGGCTGGAGCGTGTCACGGGACGAGGAACACAGGGCCGACCCCACGTTCGAGTCCGATGCTGGGTCCGGTGCTGGGCCCGGCGCTGAGGAGGCTGGCGACGGCCGCGGTGACGATGGCGAACCCGGCGACGGCAGCGACGGGGGGCAAGCAGCGATGGCGACGGCGAGCCCAGCGACGCGCTGGCGGTGCTCGCCGAGGAGAGCCGGGTCCAGGTCTTTCGGACGCTCCCAGAGGCGGAGGGGGTGATGGCGTTCAGCGAACTGCGACGGGCGGTCGGCGTCGAGGACGCCGGCCGGTTCAACTACCACCGCTGGCGGGTCTGCGAGTGCTTCGTCCGGGAGGTCGATGGTGGGTACGGACTCGACCGCGGGGGGCACGCGGCTGGTGACGGCCACAGACGTCGAGGTGACGGGCCGGGAACCCGATGCGGATGCAGGTTCGGGGGCGGAGGCTGTCGCGCCCGGCCCCGGCGAGCCCTGCCCGGTCTGTGGGGAGCCAGACTGCGAGAAGCTCTGTCACAGCCACCTCTCGTCGGCCCGTCACGCGGAGCAGTAGCTGTCAGCGCTCGGGACGTCGGCGACTCGCCGCCAGCCGTGACGATACGCTTAAGCCACTGCTGGAAGCGTTTCAGGTATGTCGTGGGTCGTCGACTGGCGGGTCAGCGTCGGCCTCGTCGGGACTGTCTACCGCTATCTCGCCGTCCCTCTGACCGTTCCGGTCCTCGTCGCGCTGGTCTACGGCGACGACCCGCTGCCCTTCCTCGTCACGATTCTGGTCGCGGTGGGCGTCGGCACGGGCCTGGAACGGCTCGCGCCCGACCACGAACTGGGCCGCCGGGAGGGCTTCCTGCTCGTCGCGTTGACCTGGCTGGCCGTTCCCCTGCTCTGTACCATCCCCTACCTGGTCGCCGGCAACGGCACCGTCGCCGCGCCCGCGAATGCCCTCTTCGAGAGTATGAGCGGGTTCACCACGACCGGCGCAACCGTCCTGGGGGACATCTCCTTCGACACCCACTCCCACGCGATGCTCATGTGGCGCCAGCTCAGCCAGTGGCTCGGCGGGATGGGGATTCTGGTGTTGATGGTGGCCATCCTCCCCGAACTCTCGGTCGGCGGCGCGACGGTCATGCGCGAGGAGGCCCCCGGGTTCGGCATCGACAAGCTGACTCCCAAGATCCGCGAGACTGCCCGCATCCTCTGGCTCATCTACCTCGGCTTTACCGTGCTCGCGGCGCTGGTCTACTACGGGCTGAATCTGGCCGGGCTGGCCCCGGAGATGGGCGTCTACAACGCCGTCGCCCACGCGCTGACGACGCTGCCGACGGGCGGGTTCTCCCCGGAGGCCCGCAGCATCGAGGCCTTCTCGCCGGCCATCCAGTGGGTCGTCGTCCCCTTCATGATCGTCGCCGGAACTAACTTCGCGCTGTTCTGGTACGCCGTCGCCGGCCAGCCCCGACAGCTCCTCGCGAACGAGGAGTTTCGCTCGTACCTGCTCGCAATGGTCGCTCTCGGTACCGTCGTGACGGGGCTGTTGTACGCCGGCCTCGGCGTCGGGCTGTCGTCGGTCGCCGAGGGGGTCGCGCCGATCGCCGGCGAGATAGAGCGGGCGGCCCGGCACGCCGCCTTCCAGACCGCCGCCATCGTCACCACCACCGGGTACGCGAGCATGGATTTCAACACCTGGAGCGAGGCTGCGAAGGTCCTGTTGCTCTTTGCGATGTTTCTCGGTGGCTCCGCCGGGTCGGCGGCCGGGTCTGTCAAGATCGTCCGGTGGCTACTGGTCGGCAAGACCGTCCGCCGGGAGTTGTTCACGACCGTCCACCCCGAGGCCGTCCGGCCGGTCCGGCTCGACGGCGGGGTGCTCGACGAATCGACGCTGCGGGGGCTTGCCGTGTTCGTCCTCGTGTTCGTGCTGCTGTTCGCGCTGACGACGCTCGTGCTGTTTCTCGACGGGGTCACGAATCCCGAACTGGAGCTGTCGGCACTGGAGGCAATGAGCGCCGCTATCGCCACCGTCGGTAACGTCGGCCCGGGCTTTGGCGTCGTCGGCCCGATGGGGAGCTACCTGGATTTCTCGGCACCGGCCAAGGGCTGGATGGTGCTCGCCATGTGGCTGGGCCGGCTCGAGATCATCTCCGTCGTCGTCGTTCTCACGCCGTCCTACTGGCGGTCCTGACTCACAGTGATTGGTGTCCCGATGTCCCGGCGATTGCCCGCATCGGGGTCGGCAAGCGCCGGGAACAGACGACAGTAACCACTATCACTCCTCGGCCGCCGACCGTAACTCCTCGATGTGTCCCTCCAGCTTCCGGAGCGTCGCGTCGGCGTCGGTGTACCCCTGCTCGTACTCCGCGTAACAGCTGTCGGCCCGGTCGAGGAAGTCGGCGACCGCCTCGGCTGGGGTAGTGCTCATGCCGCTACATACATCGTGCGCCCGGAAAGCCCCGTCGCCTCCGGCC
>CAZOWU010000080.1:0-9328 GCA_964583735.1 uncultured Halobacteriales archaeon
AACGCGGCCGGGCAACGTGGTGGGTATGACGAAGCGACACGTCTCCCTGCCGCCCCTGGCCGAGGAGGGGCTCCAGCAGTTCATCCAGGACGTCGACGAGCGTCTCTCCAGTGACGAGGAGGACATCTGCGACGTGGTGGAGGACGTGCTCATCGACCTCTTCGGCGACCGGGACGCCTACGAGCGCTGGCAGTCCGGCGGGGAGATCTCCCCGGCCGAGCGCGTCCGCCTGCAGGGCTATGACCCCTGTAACGCGACGCTGGAGAGCGAGTACTACGCCGAGGTCGAGGCCATGGAAGAGCAGTTCGAGCGCTCGAAGTACCTCCAGTGGCTCTGGCGGCAGTTCGACACCACCCCAATGGCCGACAACATCGCCTTCGCGCTTCGCTTTCGCCGGATGCTCGCCAAACACCTCTTCGACGAGTGTGGCAACAACTGCCGCTTTTTCAAGGGAATTACGTTCACCTACGGTCACAACATCACCGTCGGGGACAACGTCGTTATCCACGACGACGTCCACCTCGACGACCGCGGGAAGCTGACGGTCGGCGACCGGGTCTCCATCTCCGACGACGCTCACATCTACTCCCACCGTCACGACGCCGTCGACCAGACCCACGTCAAGAACTACCACACCGTCATCGAGGACGACGCCCGGATCACCTACGACACGATGGTGCAGGCCGGCGTGAAGGTCGGCGAAAACGCCGTTCTCGCAGCCAAGTCGGCGGCCTCGAAGGATATCCCAGCCCACCACATCGCCGCGGGCTCGCCAGCACAGAGCATCGGGGTCAAGGAGGGCTGGGAATCCGCTGCCGAGCCCCTTGCGGACGCAAACGTCGAGCGGCGCGACCAGCGCCGGATCCCCTACGAGGTGCCCGACAACATGGAGGTCTTCGACGAGTTCGGTCGCGACCGCTCGCCGCCGGACGCGTAGACACGCCGGGTGCACGCCGACGCACTCACAGCGGGCATCTGAGCGGGTGGAGCGACAGTGTGGTCAAGCGTACGTCGCCGTTGACCGGCTGGTCGCTTCGCTCGCTCAGCTCCGAGCCGAAGTTCACCTGGCAGCCGGCGAGACCGACAGCGGTGAGAACCCCGCCAGCCTGCAACAACCGGCGCCGTCGGCTGGAGAGGGGGTGGTCCGTGGCCCTCACGTTTGCAGGTTGGCGGAACCGGTGGATAACCGTTCAGTGCGTGTTTCAGCCCCGGTAGACGGGGTGTGACCCCGGTGCAGCCGAACATCCAAGTGCGCCGACAGCCAAGGTCCGGTATGTCCACGTGGGTCTGGCTGGTCCTCTACCTCGTGGGATTCGCGCTCGTGCAGGTGCTGCTCTACCGCTACCTGCGTGACTCCCGTGGCGGGCAGACCGCGCCCCGCGGGTCGGAGCCGGGGCGCGCGCGGGCGCCGGTCGACAGCGCTGCCGAGCACAGCCCCGACACAGAGGGAGACGGTGTCTACTGCCGGAACTGTGGCACACACAACGAGGTGGGCTACTCCTACTGCCGGGAGTGTGCCGGCCAGCTGTGAACGCCGTCGCGGTCAACGTCGGCGCGAACACCAACGAACCGGGCTTCCGCGGGCCGGTCCGGGCCGACGGCAGCTTCGCGTACATTCCTATCCCGGAGTCCGAGCCCACCCACGACCCGGTCCCGACCTACGGCGACCTCGCCCCACAGCTCGCCGCCGAGGTGCCAGAGCGGGTCCAGGACAAGCCGGTCCATCTCGACCCGGAGTTCGCCGGCTACCCCTGCTGCGAGCGGTACACTTACGGCGACGAACACGGCGTCAAGGCCGGGCCCCTGTCGGAACTGTCGGCGGGTGACTACTGTTTCTTTTATGCGACACTGACCGTCGTCGAGCCGGCGGAGTGGCTCCCGCCGACGTGGGGGGCCTTCCTCGTCGGTCACGTCCGGCTGGCCCGGGACCCGGTGACCGACTACGAAGGGCTGAGTGAGGAGGGTCGTGCCGTCTTCGCGAACAACGCCCACGTGAAACGCGACCCCTTCGACGCCCGCGTGCTCCTGGCCGGCGACCCCGAGGAGTCCCGACTCTACGAGCGGTGTGTCCCGCTGAGTACCCCGGAAGGCGGGACCGAGGCCGCCGACCTGGTGACCGACCACTCCGGGGATTCTGGGCGCGGGCCGTGGTGGCGACGGCCGCTGCGCTTCGACGCCGACGGGGTCGCCGAGTTGCTCGCCCGGGTGGAGGGCGCCGGCGCATCCGGGTGAAGACCAGGCCAGAGCGGGTAGCGTCGCCGCTCAGACCGGGAGCCGCCGGCCAGCAACGACCGCCCCGAGACAGCACGCACAGATGACCGCGAGCCCCGGGGCGTACGACCCCGAGAGGTCGTAGAGCCACCCGATGAGGAAGGGACCGAGAAACCCACCGGTCTCGCCGACGGCAAAGACCAGCCCGACGGCCGTCCCGGTCAGCGCCGGGCCGACACCCTCGAGTTCGGCAGGGACGACCCGGACCAGCGGGGAGATACCGCCGGCCCCGACACCGGCCGCAAGCGCGCCGGCGACGCCCACCGCTGCGGGGACCCCTGGAACCAGAAGCACCGCCGTCCCCAGCGCGCAGACCGCGCCACAGGCCGCAATGACCGTCCCCCGGGCGTCGATCCGGTCGGAGACGACCGGGAGGGTGAGCGTCCCCGCCGCAGCGGCGACGACGAAGCCGCTGGTGGCCGTGGCAGCCAGCGACGCCGAGACGCCGCGGGCTTCGAGTACCGTCGCCAGCCAGTTCTGGAAGCCGTGGACCACCAGCAGGTAGACGACGCCCGCGACGACGAGCAACCGCATGGGCCCGCTGGCGAACACCCGGACGACGTCACTCCGGAGCGTGGCGAGGCTGACCCCATCGTCGACGTCGGCTGCGGCCGCCGCGGCGTCAGCCGAGCGCATCGTCGCCAGGGGAACCAGTCTGACGACGACCAGCCAGAGGGCGGCGTAGCCGAGCACCGCCACCCCGGTCAGCTGGAACAGGGGTCGCCAGCCGCCGACCGCCGGCCCCAGCAGCCCGCGCCCGAGGCTGAAGGCTGTGGCCGTCCCCGCGGAGGCGCCGAGGACGTACACAGAGGAGGGCGCACCGGAGGCGTCGGCCGGGAACAGCTCCGAGACCAGCTTCGGGAGCCCGAAGGTGATCGCCGTCGCGCCGGCGCCCACCACGACTGTGAACCCGAGCATCGCGGGAAAGGAGCCGGCACCGGCACGCCCGAGCTGTGCGACCCCGAAGACGGCGAGCCCGGCACCGATGGCCCGGTAGGGACCCACGCGGTCGACTATCGACCCCGAGACGAGCGAGAGCGGAATGTAGGTCAGCGGGATGGCGCCGGTGAGGAGGCCGGCCTGGGTGGGGGTGAGCCCGAGGTCGGCGGTGACCGCCGAGAGGTACGCCGCAAGCGAGAACCAGACGAAGGTCAGGCAGGTGTACGCGAGCGTGCCCAGCAACAACACCGTGTAGCGCAGCACCCGCCGGTTCACGGCCGGGATCGGTCACGCAGCCGGCATCAACGCGTCGGTTCCGGGCGACAACTCGACCGCCAGTAGTCGGCGGGTCGCTACAGCGAGACGGGGTCCCGCCCGGACTCGCCGGGACAGGCGGGGTCGCGGTCGCTGTAGCCCTTGCGACCGATGGCCGCCTCGCCGAGCCCGTTACAGACCACCAGCCGGGCGTCCTCGCGGGTTCGGAGCTGTTCGTCGCTGGGCAGACACGACAGCGCGTCAGACAGGGTCGCCACACCGTTCGGGAGTTCGAGCTCCACGCTCCCGTGGGCCTCGGCGAACTCGCCGGCCGTGCAGGGGAACTCCTGTGTGTCGAACGACTCCTCGGCGGGACCGAGCACTTGCATACGCGTCACTCCGGGCACGGGCACATAAACATCACGATCTATCACCATAGATATCTCGAAGGGTAGGGTGTGCATAGGCACAGAGCTGGCGAGTGCGGGCGGAACACCCGAGCGACCAGCGAGGGGCGGCGGGCGTGGCGAGGGAGACGGTCACGGAGGTGAGGGGCAGAGACAGAGTGCAGGAGGCTGGGCTCTCCGGCCAGGGCCGCAGGCTTCATAGCCGGGGCGCGAGTACGGCAGCGTATGCAGTGTCACTACTGCGACCGGGCCGCAGACATCACCGTCGAGAAGGGGGGGGTCAGGGTCGGCGTCTGCGAGGAGCACTTCCGTGAGCAGATGGAGGAGCTGTCCGACGCGGACTGGCTCGAGGGGATCGACGACGAACTCGACATCGACAGGAGCGAGTGAGATGGAGCGAGTCAGCGCCGACGACGTCGACAGCTGGAACTCGCCAGCCGCGGCCAAACGCCCGCTCGGTCGAGCGCTCCAGGCCGAGGAGCTGGCCGTCAACCACTACGAACTCGAGCCGGGCGACGCGTTCGGCTTCGGCTACCACCGCCACCCCGACCAGGAGGAAGTCTTCTACGTCATCGAGGGTGAGGCGACCTTCGAGACCGAGGACGGGACCGTCTCGGTCGGAGCCGGCGAGGCGGTCCGTTTCGCTCCGGGCGAGTGGCAGCTCGGCCGAAACGAGGGCGACGAGTCCGTGGTCGCGCTCGCACTTGGCGCGCCCGCGGACGCGAGCAGTGCCGACATCCGCCGGGAGTGTCCGGACTGCGGTGAGCGAACGGCCACCCAGGTCGAGCGCGCCGACGACGGTTCCGGGCTCGTGACTGTCTGCCAGGCGTGTGACGCGGTTACCGGGCAGTTCTCGTAGCTGAGCGTGACTGTCCTGGACTCGCCGGTCAGTCGTCGGCGGCTGTCCCTGCCTCGACCTCTGTCTCGCGCTGTGCCCGGACGTAGTCGGTGAAGTTGTCGAACAGCGTCTTGGCCTCGCAGGCCGCCGCGAAGTTCTCCTCGGTGATCCCGTCCAGGACGCGCTGGATCCGCTCCTCGGAAAGCTGGTCGTCCTTGCCCTCCGTGACCGTCCTGGCGGTCTTCATGTCGTACTCGGGGTGGAACTGGACGGTGAAGACGTCGCCCTTCCGGAAGCCGTGGGTCCCGTAGTCGTTTCTCGCGGTCAGGTCGGCGCCCGGCGGGAGTTCGGCGACCCGGTCGGAGTGGGTCGTGAAGACGGTAAACTCCCCGTCGACCCCCTCGAACAGCCGGGAGCCGTCGTGTTCGACCGTCCGGTAACCGATCTCGTACTCGTCCATCCCCTCGACGCGCCCGCCCAGGACGTCCGCGAGCAACTGGTGGCCGTAACAGACCCCCAGGAATGGGAGCCCGGCCTCGACGGCGTCGCCGACCCACTCCTTCAGCTCGCCGATCCACGGCTCGTCCCAGTAGACCGAGGCCCGCGAGCCGGTTACGATGCAGCCGTCGAACCCGAAGTCCGTGGGAAGCTCGCGCTCGGTGACGTCGAACTCCACGAGGTCGGCGTCGACCTCCCGCCGGAAGTTCCGGCGGGTGTGGTCACCACCGTGAGCCGCGTTCAGCAAGGCGATCCGCAGTCGGGTCATTGACGCCGAGTATGCAGCCGAGCTTCAAAAAGCTGCGCCACGACGACAGCGTCGGGCGCTACCCGGCCACGCCGCTGGCGGAGTGTGTTACTCCCCCTCTGGCTCCCCGCCGCGCCACTCCAGGACCGTCGCCGACCAGGTGTAGCCCGTCCCCGCGGCCAGAAAGAGCACCACGTCGCCGGGCGCGACGCGACCCCGTTCGACTCCCTCGTCAAGCGCGACCACCTGGTCGACGCTCTGCATGTGGCCGTACTCGTCGAGGTAGTAGGCGTCCTCGTCGGGGTCGACGCCCAGCTCATCGAGCAGTGTCCGGTGAAACGACCGTTTCATGTGTGTGACGGCCACGAAATCCAGGTCCTCGCGGTCGTAGCCGGACCGGGAGAGTGCCCCGTCGGCGACCTCCAGGTAGTTGGGCAACGAGACCGGCGCCAGCCGCTCTTTCATTCCGTCAGGGTCCGGGACGTCCAGATAGTGCAGGTCTCCGTCGGCGGTGTCGTTGTTCGCGGGGTTGACCGAGCCGCCACCGGGCATGACGACGTCCTCCGCGAAGGAGCCGTCGGTCACAGCGGCGCTCTCCCTGACGACGGCTTTCCTCCGGTCGGGAGCCGGGTCGGACTCGAGGACGCAGGCTGCCCCGCCGCTGCCGAAGTTGAACATGAACGAGGACCGCTCGTTCTCGTAGTCGAGCAGGTCCTCCTCACGGCTGGCGGTGACCAGAAGCGCCGTATCGAGTTCCTCGACGAGCAGCTGGGCCCGGGCTTTCCGGACCGCGACCGGGCAGCCGGCACACAGCGTGTAGCTCTCCGTGGCGTACGCGTGCTCCGCACCCAGCCGCTCGGCGATGTCCGCCGCCGCCGACCAGACGACGTAGTCCTTGTACTCGCTGCCGTGATAGAGCACCAGGTCCAAGTCGGCGGCGTCGACGCCCGCATCCTCGAGCGCGTCTTCGGCGGCCTGCAGGCCCATGTCCGTGCAGTGGTCCCCGTCGGGGGGACAGACGTGCTTCCGGTGCATTCCCATCTTCTCGACGACCACTTCCTCCGGAATCCCGCTTCGCTCGGCCACCTCGGCGCCGGTGAGCACCTGCTCCGGTACGTACCGGCCGTAGCCGGTCAGTCCGACATCCATCTCGGCCGCGGGTCATTGCCGGGCGGGAAAAAACGTTCCTATCGTCACCGCTCGAACAGCCACGTGAGCGGGGGAGCGTGTGCTTTTCCTCCGTCCGGGCCCACCTGTCCACATGGACATCGGTATTGTCGGCGCGGGCGCGGGCGCAGCGGCGCTGGCCCACGTCGTCGAGAACACGGCGGACGTGGAGACCACGATCCTCGAGAAGTCGGGCGGCGTCTGCGGCCGGGCAGCGACCCGTCGCCGGGACGACATCCACTACGACTACGGCGCCAACTACCTCAAGGACGACGACGACCGCGTGGTCGAGCTGGTGACCGACCAGCTCGACACCGACGGGCTCGTCGACGTCACCGACCCCATCTACACCTTCGACGCCGACGGCGAGGTTTCGGAGGGCCGGGACGCCGACGACCACAAGTGGACCTACGAGACGGGGCTGACCCAGGTCGGAAAGCGGCTGCTCGCACGGACGGACGCGACGGTCCACCGCCGGACTCGCGTCGAACAGCTCGTCCGCGACGGCGACAGGTGGCGCGTGTTCGACGCCGAGGGCGAAGACTGGGGGGCTTTCGACGCCCTGGTTCTCAACCCGCCCGCTCCACAGACAGCCGACCTCCTCGAGTCAGCCGAGTGGGACGCCGACCTCCGGGGGACGCTCACCGACACCGTCGCCGATGTCGAGTACCGGAGCAACTACACCGCCGTGTTGCACTACCCGTTCGAACTCGACCGGCCCTACTACGGGTTGGTCAACACCGACAAGGCCCACGACGTGGGCTGGGTCAGCCGCGAGGAGTGCAAGCCGGGCCACGTTCCCGACGGGGAGACGCTGCTCATCGTCCAGGCCAACCCCGAGTGGGCCACGGCACACTACGACGACGACCCCGAGGAGAACGTCGCGTCGCTGACGGAGATGACTGCCGACATCGTCGGTGACGACCGGCTGTGCGAGCCGGACTGGACCGACCACCAAGGCTGGCTGTACGCCCAGCCCGAGGAGGGGGTCGCGCGCGGCCCGGTCGACACCGCGGAGGACCACGGCCTCTACTGCGTGGGCGACTGGGTCGCCGGCGAGGCCCGGCTGCACGCGGCGCTGCGCTGTGGGCTGGAGACCGGCGAGCGGCTAGCGCTCTCCCTGTCCTGACTCCCGCCCGGACCCCGGGCCGCCCGAGTCGCCTCTCAAAACACCGATATTCTCACAGGATGCCGAAAATAATCACAGCAATCACTATGAGTCGGGGGTATCGGCCAGAGTGACGACGTTCTCGCGGCCGATCCGCAGCTTCTCGACCTCCCCGTCCTCGGCCAGCGAGGAGACGGTCCGGGAGGTCTTCGACGCCGACCAGTCCAGCCGGTCGGCAACGGCTGACTGACGCATTCGGCCACCCTCGTTCTCGAGGAGGCGAACCACCCGCTCCCCGTCGGAGAGCAGCGCGGCCGGCTCGGTGTCCGGGTCACCGGGGTCGGCCGCGGCGGCTGTCCCGGCTGTCGTTTCGGTTCCGTCTCCGGGCGGGGTCCGCCGCCAGAGCAACAGCCCGATGACCGCCGCCAGGCCGGCGGAGACGCCCGCAAGCGCGAGCATCATGTCGGTCCCGGCACCCGGTTCGCCACCCGTGCCGTCCCCGCTCCCGTCGTCGTTCCCCGGGCCCGACCCCGGACCGGGGTCCGTCGCCGTCGGTGTCGCGCTCCCTGGCGTCGCGTCGGCAGGGACGAACCTGACCCGCGGGCGCTGGTCGGCGAAGTCGACCCGGCCGACCCAGGTGAGCGTGCCGTTCTCCTGGCCGGTCGGTGCCGGGTCGACGGCCGCGGCCCCGTAGCCGGGTGGCCCCTCGATGGCCAGCGTGTCGTTCTCGGTGATGAACAGCCCGCCTTCGAAGGTGTCTCCCACACGGACGGCGTTCTCTGGGGTGGCTGCGAACCCCTCCCAGGTGAACGAGTACGAAACGACGCCCCACCGACGGGGCACCTGCTGGATGTCGGTCGTGGCGGTGAAGTTCGTCGTCCGCATCTCGCGGCCCGTGGCCTCGGCAGCGCTGGCGACGACGTCCCGGATTCGCTCGCGGAACGGGTCGAGGTAGCTCGCGGTGTCGTTGCGGAACCGCTCCTGGAAGGTCCGGTAGGCGTCGACCTCAGCCTGGGTCGACAGCCGCGTCCGGATCCGGACCGTCCAGCGGGCGTCCCCGTCGGCTCGGAGTTCGATCCGCGTGACGGTGTTGTCCGTCTCGGGTTCGGGCTGGCTCTGTGCCAGCCCCGGCCCCGTCAACAGCGGCATCGCGACCAGCACCAGGGCGAGGGCTGCGACGACGACTCCCCTTCGGGTGACCATCTGCTTTATAATTCGGCGCTCGGTGTCTTACCGCTTGTGACTGTTCGGAGGACCGCAAGACTGCGGCGCCTGCAACTGTCCGCAAACGGCTGCAAACGGGCACCAGCGTCGGTCCGGTTTATACTGCTGTGGCTCTGACCTCGGAGTGATGCGAGACCGCCCGCTCCTGTCGGCTGTCGTGGTAGCCCTCCTCGTCGTCGGTGCCGCGGGCCTGGTCGCGGTCGCGGCTCCCGTCGGTGCCCAGACCACCGACGGGTCCGGGACGAACGACTCGGCGACCGACGGGTCCGGGACGAACGCCACGGCCAACAGCTCCGTCAGCGTGACCGCCGGCGCGCAACTGTCGACCGTGCTGTCGGTCACGAGCGACGACGTCCACTCCGAGGTCGAGGAGA
>CAZOWU010000081.1:0-9300 GCA_964583735.1 uncultured Halobacteriales archaeon
CTGACCCCGGCGATGATGCAGGCGGGAGCACGCGCGATCCACGACGCCGACGCGGACGAGGACGTCCGGGCCATCGTCGTCACGGGCGCCGGCGACGAGGCCTTCTGTACGGGGGCGGACCTGGAGGAGACGATCCCGGAGACCACCGGCCCCGAGCCCGATATCGGACCCGGCGAGGACGACCTGTTCCTGCGCCACGACCTCGTCCGCACACCGATAATCGCCGCGGTCAACGGGCTCTGTGTCGCCGGCGGGATGGAGTTCCTCCAGGCGACGGACATCCGGGTCGCCGCCGAGAGCGCACGGTTCGGCCTCCAGGAACCCCGCTGGGGCATCGCACCGGTCGCCGGCTCGCACGTCCGGCTCCCCCGACAGATCCCCTACTGCCGGGCGATGGAGTTTCTCCTGACCGGCGACCTCTTCCCGGCATCACACGCCCTCGAGGCCGGACTGGTCAACGAGGTCGTCCCCGACGGGGAGGCCCTGGACCGCGCGGAGGCAGTGGCAGAGCGCATCGCCGAGAACAGCCCCGGGGCGGTCCAGCGGATCAAGGAGACCGTCCACCGCTGTGCCGGCCGCCGGCCCGACGACGCGTTCCGGCTGGAGACGCAAATCGGGAAAGAGACGTTCGCCTCCGCGGACGCCGAGGAGGGGGTGCAGGCGTTCGTGGAGGACCGCGAGCCGTCGTTCCGGCGGTGAGTGCAGGCCGGACGGGGATGGAAGACACCCCCACACCTAAGTCGGTCCGGGGAGCCATTCGAACAACCCGAGCGTGTGAACGATGACCACGGACATCGACTGGGACGCGGAACCGGTCCCGAACCTCAGTAGCTTCGACACGTACGAGCGCGCCCGCGAGGAGTTCGAGTGGGAGACCCCCGAGACGTACAACATCGGCGCGGACGTGGTGACGAGACACGCGGACGACCGCGGGCGCGTGGCGCTGTTCACGGAGTCCGCGACAGGGGAACGCGACCAGTTCACCTTCTGGCAGCTGGAACGGCGGTCGAACGAGCTCGCGAACGCGCTCCGGGAGCGGGGGGTCGAACGCGGCGACCGGGTCGCCGTCATCGCCCCCCAGCGCGTCGAGACGGCACTCGCCCACGTTGCTTCCTACAAGCTGGGCGCGGTGGCGGTCCCGCTCTCGGTCCTCTACGGCCCGGACGCCCTCGAGTTCCGGCTGGCCGACAGCGACACGACGGCCGTCGTCGCGGACCCCGACGTCTTCGAGGCGGTCGGGGAGGCCATCGAGACCGTCGAGTCGGTCGAACACGTCGTCGGAATAGACGCGGCCCCGGAGACACCCGCCCACGCCGTCGGCGAGCGCTTTGCCGACCTGCGTGGCTCCCGGCAGTTCGACCCGGTCGAGACCGCCCCGGACGACCCGGCGGTACTCGTCTACACGAGCGGGACGACCGGCCGGCCCAAGGGCGTCCTCCAGGGCCACCAGTACCTCCTGGGCCACCTGCCCTGTGTCCAGATGGCCCTGGAGTTCCCGTGGCACGAGGCCGACCCGGTGCTCTACACCCCGGCCGACTGGGCGTGGGTCGGCGGCCTCTACGACGTATTGTTGCCCGCGTGGCACTACGGGGTCCCGGCGGTCGGCTACCGGTCGGAGGAGTTCGACCCCGAGGTGACCTTCGAACTGATCGAGCGCTACGGCGTGACGTACCCGCTGTTGACGCCGACGATGCTGAAGACGATGGCCCAGGCGGACCCCTCGGAGTACGACTTCGGCCACGTGGTCGCCATCGCCACAGGTGGCGAGCCAGTCCCGTCGGAACTGCACGCCTGGGTGGCCGACGCCTTCGACGCGCCGCTGAACGAACTCTACGGGCAGACCGAGGCCAATCTGGTCGTCTCGAACTGCTCGCAGTGGTTCGAGCCGGAGCCGGGGAGTATGGGCAAGCCGGTGCCGGGCCACACGGTCGACATCGTCGACGGGGACGGCGAGCCGTTACCCCCCGGGGAGGTCGGCGCCATCGCCGTCGAGCGCCCGGACCCGGTCATGTTCGAGGAGTACTGGAACGCGCCGGAGCTGACAGCCGAGTCCTTCCTCGGCGAGGGCGACCGGTGGATGGACACCGACGACATCGGCTCCACGGACGAGGACGACCGGTTCTGGTTCACGGCCCGGGACGACGACGTGATCATCACCAGCGGGTACCGGGTCGGCCCGGCCGAGGTCGAGGACGCCCTGCTCGAACACGAGGCCGTCGCGAACGGGGCCGTCGTCGGCGTCGACCACGAGACGCGGGGCAAGGTCGTCAAGGCGTTCGTCGTCGTGACGCCCGACGCCGAGCCGAGCGACGAACTCGCGACGGACATCCAGCAGTACGTCCGCGAGACCCTCGCGAAGTACCAGTACCCCAGGAACGTCGAGTTCATCGACGAGCTTCCGAAGACCACGACCGGGAAGATCCAGCGGTACAAGCTCCGGGAATCGGAGTAGTGCCGACCGACGGCAGGTGTACCGACCGGCACCGAACCCAGGTCGACAGACGAGTGCCGGGCACCCGACCCCGGGGGTCCCCGTGGGCAGATGCAACCGGACGCCACCCGGAACACAACCCTTACCGCCGCCGCCGTCACAAAGCGACCAATGCGAGACGTCTTCGAGGTGCGCCGGTACGACGGCGCCGGCCGGCTGGGCGAACTCGAGGTTCCCCGGGCCGGCGTGACCGTCGAGACCCCCGCCCTCCTGCCGGTGGTCAACCCCCACGTTCAGACAATCCCGCCCAGGCGGCTGGCCGAGGAGTTTGGCGCCGAGACCCTCATCACCAACAGCTACGTCCTCCACAGCAGCCAGGACCTGCGCGAGCCCGCCCTCGAACAGGGCCTGCACGACCTGCTCGACTTCCCGGGCGCGGTCATGACCGACTCGGGCTCCTTCCAGCTCGCCGAGTACGGGGAGATCGACGTCACAACCGAGGAGATCGTCCAGTTCCAGCACGACATCGGCTCGGACATCGGGACGCCAGTGGACATCCCGACCCAGCCCGACGCCGACCGCAAGCAGGTAGCCGAGGACCAGGCAGCCACACAGGAACGCATCGAGCGTGCCGCCGGGATGGACGTCGGCGACATGCTGCTGACCGGGCCAGTCCAGGGGGGTATCCACCCGGCAGTCCGCGAGCGGGCGGCCCGCGAGGCCGCCGACAGTGGCGCCGACATCTTCCCCGTCGGCGCCGTGGTCCCCTTGCTGAACGACTACCGCTACGGCGAGGTCGTGGAGGCCGTCGTCGCTGCGAAACGCGGCCTCCCTGCCTCTGGCCCGGTCCACCTCTTTGGCGCCGGCCACCCGATGACCTTCGCGCTCGCGGCAGCGCTGGGCTGTGACCTGTTCGACTCGGCGGCCTACGCGCTCTACGCCCGCGACGACCGCTATCTCACGGTCCGGGGCACCGAACAGCTGGACGACCTGGAGTACTTCCCGTGTGCCTGCCCGGCCTGCGCTGAGTGGACGCCCGGGGAGTTGCGCGACCGACCCGAGCGCGACCGGGGGACGGTGCTGGCCGAGCACAACCTCTACGTCTCCTTCGCGGAGATCCGCCGCGTAAAAGGCGCCATCCGCGAGGGGACCCTGCTCGAACTCGTCGAGGCACGCGCACGCGGACACCCGACGCTGCTCGACGGCTACCGGGCACTGCTCGAACACTCGGAGTTCCTCGAGGCGACCGACCCCGTCTCGAAAGGGACGTTCTTTCACCTCTCGACCGAGAGCGCCCGCCGGCCTGAGGTCCGGCGCCACCACGACCGCATCGGACGCCTGCCGGTCGGTGACGAGGTGGTCGTGGGCGGCAGCGGTGCCACCGAGGAGAGCGGGAGCGACACCGAAGAGCGGTGGCTCTGTCGCCCCCCCTTCGGCCCGCTCCCCTCGGCGCTGAAGGACGCCTACCCGCTGACCGCGGAGGTACCCGACCGGCTGGAGCCCCAGGCCTACGAGGCCGCCGCCGAGGGGGTCGCGCGGCTGGCCGAGGCCAACCCTGGCACGACGGTTCGGCTGGTCCACGACGGCTGGCCAGAGTCTGCGCTGGCACGGCTGCCCGACGGCGTGCGTGTGGAGCGGCGGGACACGGGTCGGAATACAGCGGAACCGGAGGGGGGTGACAGGTGACCGACTACTTCGAGGTTCACGACCGGGACGGCGCGGCCCGGGTGGGTGAGCTCCGCCTGACGGACCCGGTGACCACGCCAGGCACCGTCGACGAGGTTCTCGAGGACGCCGGCAGCGAGTGGACCGCCGGTCGCGAACTCCCGGAGGGCGACGACACCTCGCTGACGGTCCTCCCCCACCGCGCGCTCCCGGGTGGGACCCCCGAGGAGGTCCAGGAGGCTTTCGCGGGCAACTACCCGGACGTGGGGTATCCCAGCGCCGCCGTCGTCAGCCCCGCGACGGCCGCCGACCACGGAACCGACGCCTACGTCCTCTCGACTGCCCAGTCGGCTGCCGGTCACGCCCGGGCGTTCGTCGACGCTATCGTCGAGACCCGCGAAGCCATCCCGGCGGACAGTGCCCTCTACCTCCCCGGCGTGGCGACCCCCGGCAACGTCGCCACGCTCGCCTCCGCCGGTGTCGACCTGGTGGACACCGACCGCGCCGTCGTGAAGGGAACCCAGGGCAAGTATCTCACCGCCGGCGGCGAGCACTTCCTCGAGGACCTGACCGAACTGCCCTGTGCTTGCCCGGCCTGCCAGCAGTCCCGCGAGGCGTTCGACCGCGAGGACTGCGTTGCCCACAACGAGCACGCCCTCCGGGCGGCGCTGGCGACCGTCCGCGGGCGCATCAGGCGGGGTCGCCTGCGCGACTACCTCGAGGGACAGGCCCGCCACGAACAGTGGCACACCGCAGTCTTTCGCCGGCTCGACCAGCAGTACGGCTATCTCGAGCAGCGGACACCGGTCATCCGGCGTGGCGAGGTCACCGCGGCCAGCGACGACACCCTCAACCGGGTAGAGATCCAGCGCTTTGCCCAGCGGGTCACCGACCGCTACCGCTGTCAGTTCGACAACCCGCTCGTGCTCGTGCCCTGCTCGGCCCACAAACCCTACAGCGACTCCCAGAGCCACGGCCAGTTCCACGACGCCGTCCAGTTCCGTGCCCACACCGTCTCGATGACCTCCCCTATCGGTGTCGTCCCCCAGGAACTCGAACTCACCTACCCCGCACAGCACTACGACTCGGTCGTCACCGGCGACTGGTCCGCGACGGAAATCGAGTTCGTCAGTGACGTGCTCGCGGCCTACCTCCGGGCAAACGAGTATCCACGGATGGTTGCCCACGTCCCCGAGGACTACCGCCCCATCTGTGAACGCGTCGAGGACGAACTCGGCGTGGAGTTCGAGTACACCGTCACCGACCACCCGACGGCGGCCGACTCGCTGGGGAATCTCGCGGCCACACTGGCGGAGGAACCAAAGTACCGCAAGCGCGAACGCCAGCACAACACCCTCCGGGCAATCGCGGACTACCAGTTCGGCCGCGGCGCCGGCGACGCGCTCTTCGAGGGGGTTCAGGTCAGGGCGCGGTACCCGAAGCTCAAGGCCCACGACGCCGACGGCGAGCAGCTCGCGGCGCTGGTGCCGAACTACGGCGTGCTCTCGCTGACGCTGGCCGGCGCGCGCCGCTGGGTCGAGAGCGACGCCCCGACAAAGCGCGTCGAGATCGACGACTTTGTGCCGCACGGCTCGGTACTCGCGCCGGGCGTTGTCGATGCAAGCGAGGGGATCAGGGTTGGTGACGAAGTCGTGGTGGAGGGACCGAGTGCCTTCGCGGTCGGCCGGGCGGAGATGAGCGGCCCGGAGATGGCCGAGAGTACGCGGGGGGTCGCCACGAACGTCCGCCACGTGGCGGAGCAGTGACCCGGCAGTCCGTCTCGACCGCGGCCCGGCACGCGTCGGCCTCCTCGGAGAGGCGGATCTTTCGACACCTGCGACGGATGCAGGCCGGTGAGTAGCCTTTCACGTCGACCGCCAGCGAAGCCGACTTAGGCACACGTCCACTGTCGTTTGCTAATGAGCAAGCCCAGTCCCGAGGTCTACGAGCAGGGACGCGGGATGGACGCCCACAACCAGGCGATGCGGGAGATACGCGCCCGGAAGGACGAGACCCACGACCCGACCGAGCCAACTCGCGTCTGGCTGGACGAGGACAACACCCCCGACGGCGTCTACGACTCGCTGACGATCATCCTCAACACCGGCGGCTGCCGGTGGGCCCGCGCCGGCGGCTGCACCATGTGTGGCTACGTCGCCGAATCCGTCGAGGGCGGCAGTGTGAGCCACGCGAACCTGATGACCCAGGTCGAGAAGTGTCTGGCCCACGAGGAGGAACACGCCGGTGAGCGGAGCTCACCGAGCAGCCGGACGCCGTCCGGCGACGCCGACGCCGCCGGGCAGGTCAAGATCTACACCTCCGGCTCCTTCCTCGACGAGCGGGAAGTGGGAGCAAAGACCCGGCGGGCCATCGCCGACACCTTCGCCGACCGCGACCGGATCGTCGTCGAGTCGCTGCCCGACTTCATCGACGCCGGGAAGGTCGCGGACTTCACCGACCGCGGGCTGGCGACGGACATCGCGGTCGGGCTGGAGACCGCGACCGACCGGGTCCGCCACGACTGCGTCAACAAGTACTTCGACTTCGCGGAGTTCGAGCGCGCCGCCGCCGACGCCGCCGAGGCGGGTGCGGGGGTGAAAGCCTACCTTCTCATGAAGCCGCCCTTCCTCTCGGAAACCGAGGCGGTCGCGGACATGAGGTCCTCGGTCCGCCGGTGTGCCGACGTCGAGGGCTGTCACACTGTCTCGATGAACCCCTGTAACGTCCAGCGGCACACGATGGTCGAGGACCTCTTTCACGCCGACGGCTACCGGCCGCCGTGGCTCTGGTCGGTCTGTGAGGTCCTGGAGACGACCGCCGACGAGGACGTGCTGGTGGTTTCGGACCCCGTCGGCCACGGCTCCGACCGCGGCCCGCACAACTGCGGGGAGTGTGACGACCGCGTCCAGCGCGCCATCAAGGACTTCGACCTCCGGCAGGACCCGTCGGTCTTCGAGCAGGTGTCCTGCCCGTGTGAGCACACCTGGGCTACAGTCCTCGCCCGCGAGCGCAGCTACTCGATGCCACTCGCACGCTGAACGGCGTGGTACCACGGAGCGTACGGCACCGTCGTCGTGCAGTTTTACTTTCACTCCGGGTGGCTCGGGTATTAGTTCCCCGAGCCACATCGGAGAAGTAGGGCCAGGAGCCCTCGGGCGCACGCCCGAGTGTCACACCTCTGTGGCCTCGTTCCCCTTTCGACGCTCTGAGTCTCAGCCGTAGCCAACGCGCAGCCAGAGGAGTGCCAGCTACGGAACCGCGGGAGCCACAGGGGTGTCAGTCGGCGAACGCCGAGAGCACGCCCTGTCCGTCTGTGGCGCCGATGTCGGCCAGCGTGACCCGCTCGGGGTGGGGCATCATCACCGCGACGTGCTCCCGTTCACCGGTGAGGCCCGCGACGCTGTGTTTCGAGCCGTTGGGGTTGGCGTCGTCGGTCACCGCACCGGACTCGTCGCAGTACCGGAAGAGCACCCGGCCCTCCGCTTCGAGGGCTGCCAGCCGGTCGTCGTCGACCTCGAAGCGACCCTCGCCGTGGGCGATGGGGAGGGCGAGCACTTCCCCCTCGTCGTAGGCGCTGGTCCAGGGGGTGTCGGCGTTCTCCACCCGGACGTGGACGTGCTCGCACTGGAACCGGGCGCTGGCGTTGGTGGTGAAAGCGCCAGGTGTGAAGTCGGCCTCGCAGCCGATCTGAGCGCCATTACAGACGCCGAGCACCGGAGTTCCCGCGTCAGCGGCCGTGCGGACCTCCTCCGTGATTGGCGAGCGGGCCGCCATCGCCCCCGCGCGGAGGTAGTCGCCGTAGGAGAACCCCCCGGGAAGCACCACGCCGTCAGTGTCGTCGGGGAGGCCGTCCTCGTGCCAGACCAGGTCGGCCTCGACACCCAGCGAGTCGAGCGCCCGGACGGTGTCACGGTCGCAGTTCGAGCCGCCGAACTGGACGACGGCGACGGTCACGCGAGCCACCCCGGCGTGGCGAGGGTGCCGACGGAATGTGATGCGAGCGACCGCCGGGAGCGAGCCGAAGTGACGGGAGTCACAGCGACCACCTCGTGTAGGAGCCGAGCGTCGCCGTCGGCGTGGCACTGACCGTCATGCGTCGCGTTCGGTGACCGCCACCTCGTAGTCGTGGATGGTCGGGTTGGCGAGTAGCCGCTCGGTCATCTCGGTGGCCTGCTGCTCCGCGCTGGAGCGGTCGGCGGCGTCGACGTCGACCTCGAACTGGTCGGCCGAGCGCAGGTCCTCCAGGTCAAAGCCGAGCCGCTCCAGCGAGCGCTGGGTGGTCTCGGCCTCGGGGTCGAGCACCCCCTGCTTGAGCCGAACAGTGACGGTGGCGGTGTACGCGGTCATCGGTTCGTACCGGGCCGGCGCGGTCGAAAACGCTTGTGGTTCCCCACCCCAGTTCTGGGTCGTGAGACAGCGGACACGGCTATCAGCCGGAGAGCCCCGGCCGTCTCGACGCCTGTCGCACGATAGCACGCGCGACAGCGCGCGCCAAACCCTGGCTCGACAGCCCGTAGAGGTCGAACAAAAAACCCGACGCGGCGGGAAGCGCTGTGTCCCACCCCCGACCCCCGAGCCCGGAAACGAACGTTTTTGTCCGGTGACGGTCAGCTATTGAGCAACGATGACCGACATGGGGTGGCGACTGTGACGAGCGAGTACACAGAGATCACCGTCGTCGGCGAGGACGACACAGGGCTCATCGCCGAGGTGACGACGCTTCTGTTCGAGCGCTCGATCAACATCGAGGACCTCGACCAGGCGGTCCGGGAGGGCGTCTTCCGGATGACGATGCACGTCGACACGGGGGAGATGGTCTGCACGCAGGAGAAACTCCGGGAGGACCTGGCCGAACTGGGTGAGGAGCTTGGCGTCGACATGCAGGTCCGCTTCCCGGCCGACCGCGAGACCAGCCGGCTCGCCGTCCTCGTCACCAAGGAATCACACTGCCTGGAGGCCGTCTTCGAGGCCTGGGCCTCCGGTGACCTCGACGCCGAGGTCAGCGTCGTCATCGGCAACCACTCCGACCTCCAGCCGCTGGCCGAGAAGTACGAGGTCCCCTTCCACGACATCGGCGACGAGAAGGGCACGCCGGACGAGGGAAAACTGCTCGACCTGTTCGCCGAGTACGAGGTCGATCTGGTCGTCCTGGCACGGTACATGCGCATCCTCAGCCCGGACGTCGTCTTCCGCTACGAGAACCG
>CAZOWU010000082.1:0-9198 GCA_964583735.1 uncultured Halobacteriales archaeon
CCTGCTGGCGCGCGCGGCGGCGGGCCTCCTCGGTGACGCTCCGGCCGTCCGGGGGGGCGGTCCACTCCTCGCGCGGGCCCGCGCCGAACCCGCCGCGCTCCCGGCCGTTCCCGCTCCGGGTGCGCTGTTGGCCCCCCTTACCGGCGCTCGCTGTCCGGGCCTGGTCCTCCACGGTCCGGTAGAGGCGCCCCATCAGCCGCCCGGTAGCGTGTGACCAGAGCACGTACGTCATCACCGCAAACAGCGCCGCGACGGGCAGGAGGATGAGACTCCCGGCAATCCCGCCGACCGCGAGCACGACGGTCATCAGGCCGAACGCGCCGGCGAGGCCGGTGACGAGCCGCGAACGATGCACACAGATAGTTGGGGCGGCGCGACTGTAAGCCTCCCGGCTGCGGCGGCCCAGGGTTCAAACGGCTGGGGGTGGTACGTCCAGTATGAGCGTCTCGAGCCCCTGTGAGGTCTGTGCGAGCGCCGACGTGGAGGGGGCCTGCCAGCGGTGTGGCCGGCTGGTCTGTGAGCGCCACTTCGAGGCTGACCTGGGGCTCTGTGTCGAGTGTGCCGCCGAGGCCGGCGACCGACCGGCAAACGTCCCCACCGGCGAGGACATGCCGGACGGCGTCGATACCTACCGGTTTTAGCGGGCGAGCAGTGCGTGGGTGACTGCGGCGTGACCGCGGCCGAGCGCGCTAAACAGGTGCAAGCCGATGAGCCCGAGCACGACGCCGAACAGCGACGCGACAAGCGCCTCGGGGAGCGTGTCGATCACCAGGAATTCGGCGGACTCGGGCGTGAAAGCCAGGTCCGCGACGCCGAGGTTCACGTCCAGATTCCCGGTGGTCTCGACCCCGCCGTAATTGACCCCGGGAAGCCAGAACAGAACCGGGGCGAGCAGGTAGGCAAGCGCTATCGTGAACACGACCGTGATACCGACGAACGCGAACGTCCCGACGAAAAACGTTGCCAGAAAGAGCCCCACCAGCAGGTAACACCGGGGGTCGGTCCCGACGGTCTTGAGATACGGCCAGACCGGGAGCTCGCTCGCGTCGGCCGGCTCCCAGGTCACCTCGCGGCCGAGCAGCCGCCGCAGCAGTCCAGCCTCGACGAGCGCGACGTGGTCGGCCAGCCCGAGCACAGCCACGAGTATCGGCACACCGACTCCAAGCGGGACCAGCGCAGTGCCGAGGGCCAACCCGGTCACGAACGCGGTGAAGTACGCGACCCCGAGCGGGAACCGCAACAGGAGGTACACGATGTTTCGGTACGTCTCGCCGTCCGTGACGACGCCGAACACCCGGCCGAGAACCGACCGCCTGCCCGTCGCCGTTGCGGGTTCAGTCATACTCGATGGAAGTGCACACACCGACATATAGTCCGACACGGTGTCGCTGACTCCGCATTTCGACACAACAGTTATCTGTGGCGATTCAGTCGGTGCTTCAGTCGCCTTGCCGCCTCGCCGGCCGCGCCGAAGTATGCGTTCGCGCCGTCACGGGCGTCCTCGCCGGCGAAGATGATCCCCCGCGAGGAGTTGACCAGCCCGACCCCGTCGGCCAGCCCGTACTCGACAGCGGCCTCCACGTCTCCGCCCTGTGCGCCGACCCCGGGTACCAGAAAGGGCAGGTCGGGCACGAGTCCGCGGACCGTCTCCAGCTCCTCGGGGGTGGTCGCACCCACGACGAGGCCGACGTTGTCGTTGCGGTTCCACAGGTCCGCGAGCCCGGCGACCTTCTCGTAGACCTGGTCCCCGGAGGCCAGTTCGAGGTCCTGCAGGTCCGCGCCGCCCTCGTTGGAGGTCCGACAGAGCACGAATACTCCCTTGCTCCCCCGCGCCAGGAACGGTTCGAGCGCGTCCCGGCCCAGATAGGGATTGACAGTGATGGCATCGACCGTCTCGAGGAGGGATGCGTACCGCCGTGCGGTGTTGCCGATATCCCCGCGTTTGGCGTCGAGAAGAACCGGGACGTCCTTGCCGTGGGCGTAGGCGACGGTCTCCCGGAGCGCGCGCCAGCCGTCGGGGTCCTCGTAGAAGGCAGCATTGGGCTTGAAGCAGGCGGCGTGCTCGTGGGTCGCGTCGATGACCCGGCGATTGAACGCCCAGCGGGGCAGGTCCGCATCCTCCACGGCTGGGGGTAGCCGGCCGGGGTCGGGGTCCAGCCCGACCGAGACGACGCTCTCGACCTGCTCGATACGCTCGTCGAGGCGGTCGAAGAAGTCCGCGTCAGTGTCCATACCCCGACCCACGCGCGGCGGGACTGAAAGCTGTCGGATCCGGGCCGAGCAGACGGTCACCAACACTCATGCCCCGGGCCCTACAAGGGTGACTCGATGGCGATCCACGCGGTGGCCTTCGACCTCGACGACACGCTCGTCGTCACCGACCGGGACCGCCAGGCCATGCTCGACGAAGCCGCGGACGTTGCAGATGTTCGAGATATCGACCGCCGGGAGTATCTCGACGCCCACGGTTCGGACCTGGCCAGCGAAACCCGCGCGCCCATTTTCGACGCCATCCTGACCTACGGCGACCCCGAGGCCGCCAGCCGGGCCTACCGCGACGCGGTCAACGAGTCCCTGGTCCCCGTTCCCGGCGTGCCCGACCTGGTCGGGGAGTTGCGCGAGCGGTACAGCGTCGGGCTGCTCACCGACGGCCCCAGCCGTGCCCAGCGCAGCAAACTCGAGCGGCTCGGGTGGACCGACCTCTTCGATACCGTCGTAGTGACCGGCGAACTCCCTGCTGGCAAGCCCGACCGGCGGGCCTTCCTCGCGCTGACCGATGGCCTGGGCGTCCCGCCCGAGGAGACCGTCTACATCGGCGACAACCCGACCGCCGACATCCGTGGCGCCAAGCGGGCGGGGATGCTCGCGGTTCAGGTGCTCGGGGCTGCGGACGACGACCCCGACCCGGCAGCCGACGACACCGTCGTCCGCACGCGGTTGACCAGGGAGGTCCGGGACGTCCTCAGCCGTCAGCAGCGTCTCTGAGCCGCTCGCGGACGGCGTCGACCGCCCGCTTGACCGCGACGCCGCTGTCGACGACGAGCCGGTCGTCGGCCGCCCCCTCTGACCCCCCGACGGTCAGGTCGACGACGGCGCGCTCGGGGTACAGCACGACCGTCCCGACCGGCTCCCCGGCAGCCGCCACGCGGTACGCGACCGTCCCCCCGGGGCTGGGTTCCGCGTCGGGGTCCGCGTCGGTCACGTCGACAGCGTCGAGTGGCCCGGTTTCCAGGCCCGCCAGTTCGGAGGCGAGCAGCTGGGCGACCCGCCTGCCGTCGGTGACGCGTTCGTCGACCATCAGAGTTCCTCCCGGGCGCGGTCGGCCAGCCCCTCGACGTCGACACCCTGTTGGCGAGCGTACAGCAGCGCGGCGGCCTCGACAGTGACGTCCAATTCGGCCTGGAGCCGGTTGATCCCCGCAACAGCGTCCTGTTTCTCGACGCCCGCGTCCACCACGGCTCCGAGGACCCGCTCGAAGACCGAGCGCTGCTGGATGACGGATTCGTCGGGGACGAACCCATCGGGCACGGTCACGCCTGCGGGGTCGAAGGTGACGGCGACGGCCTCACCCTCGCGCTCGAGCAGCCCCTCCGTGACGGCGGCGTCGACCAGCCGCTGTGCCTGGTCGGGGGAGAACCAGTCGCGGTCCAGCGACAGTGCAACGACGAACTCGCTCTCGCGGAGCTGGTCGGCGCCGCGCTGGCGGAAGGGTGCAGCCACGGTCCGCCGGAGACTCATCGCCGGAATGGGCGTGCCGGCGCCCCCTAAAGCTGTCGAGGGCCGGGCGGCCGACCGGACACCAAGACGACCGGCGGCACGGGCCGGGGCGAGACGAGGGGTTGAAGTACGCCCTGACACTCCATCAAGCCATGAAAGACCACGCACGCTCGACGCGCACGCGAACCGGCGGCCGGCGCCGACGGAGCAGCGACCGCAAGAAACACCAGCTCGGCTCGGAGCCCACTGAGACGACCGTCGGCGAACGCCGGCTGAAGACCGTCGACACCCGTGGCGGGACGGAGAAGGTCCGCGCCATGCAGGCCGACACCGCCACGGTCGCCACCGACGACGGGACCGTCTCCACGACCATCGAGAGCGTCGCCGAGAACGGTGCGAACCCCAACTACGCCCGGCGAAACATCGTCACCAAGGGCGCGATACTCGAGACGGGCGCGGGGCAAGCCCGCGTCACCTCCCGGCCCGGGCAGGACGGCCAAGTCAACGCCGTGCTCGTGGAGTGACCGAACGTAGCAGTATATACTGCTCCCCCCGGCACATATAAACGGTATTTACTGGCAGGGACCGAGAGGGAGTATCGCCGTCTTGTGGATGCACATATGACGGACCCAACACTCGACGACGCATTTCCGGGACGCCACCGACGTATCGACCCCGCGGACTACAACGATATCTACGTCGTGGGGGACGTCCACGGCTGCCGTGAAACCTTCGAGGCGCTACTCGGGGAACTGTCGCTGGGGCCGAATGACCTGCTCGTGACAGTGGGTGACCTCGTCCGGAAGGGGCCGGACAGCGCTGGTGTCCTCGACATCGTGCGGGTCCAGGAGAACATCATCAGCGTCCGCGGGAACAACGAACAGCACCTGGTCAGCGGCCGCAAGAGCCACCCCGACCACGGGGCCGAGGACATCGCGTTCATGGAGTCGCTCCCGCTCGCGATTTCGTGGGACGACGTGCTGGTCGTCCACGGTGGGGTCGACCACCGCAAGCGTCTTGCTGCCCACGACCGGACCGAGTTGTTGAATATGCGCTCACTCAGTGGTGCCGGCTACGAACGGCCCTACTGGTTCGAAGCCAGAGTCGACCACCCGCGGGTCTTTTTTGGCCACACCGTCCTCAGTGAGCCCTTCGAGTCACCCTGCGCTGTCGGGCTGGACACCGGCTGTGTCTACGGCGGCCAGCTCACCGCGTACGACTACCGGCGCGAGCGGTTCGTCTCCGTCGAGCCCCCGACCACCTACCGGGACCGCGACGAGGGCAGCATCGTCAGCCCACGAGAGCCGAGCAGGACGGTGTAGGATGCCCGCGGACCACGACGTCGACCTCACGGACCCGTCGTACTACCTGAACCGCGAGCTGAGCGAACTGGCGTTCCAGCGGCGGGTGCTTCACGAGGCACTCGACGACCGCAGCCCGCTGCTCAAACAGCTCCGCTTTCTGGCGATCGTCACCCGCAATCTCGACGAGTTCTTCATGAAGCGGGTCGGCGGGCTGAAACGGCAGATCGACGCCGGGGTCACCGAACGGACTGCCGACGGGCACACCCCCGAACAGCAGTGGCGCCAGGTCCTCGAGACCGCCCGCCCGCTGCTCGAGCGGCAGGCCTCGCGGTACCAGGAGCACGTCCGGCCGGCGCTGGCGGCCGCGGGCATCGAGGTCGTCGACTACGGTGACCTCCCGGTCGGGGAACGGACCGAACTCCGGGAGTTCTTCGAAAGTTCCATCCTGCCGACGTTGACGCCGCTGTCGTTCGACCCCGCACACCCCTTCCCGTTCATCTCGAACCGGAGTCTCTCGCTCGCTGTACTGACGGGGGATCACGGCGACGAGAGCCCGACGTTCAACCGGGTGAAGATCCCGCCCAACCGTCCGCGGTTCGTCCCGGTCGGCGGAGACGAGGCGGACCGGTACGTCCGTATCGAGGAGGTGATCCGGGCGAACCTGGATCTTCTCTTTCCGGGCACCGAGGTGGTGGATACCGCGCTGTTCCGGCTAACGCGGAACGCCGAGGTCCGGCGCGACGAGGAGGTGGCAGAGGACCTCATCGAGATGGTCGAGGAAGTCCTCGAGGAGCGGCGGTTCGCCACGGTCGTCCGGCTGGAGCTGGAGGCCACCGCGCCCCCGCAGGTCCGCCGGACGCTCGTCGACCAGCTTGACCTCGACCAGCGGGAGGTGTTCGAACTCCCGGCGCCGCTCGACTTCCGGGACTTCGAGACGCTCGTCGACCTCGATTACCCGGAACTGAAACCGGAGGCCTGGACGCCACAGCCCCACTCCCGCCTGCCGGCCGGCCGGAGTGACTACGACGAGTTCGGCGAAGACCACGACGACGACATCTTCGCCGAGGTCAGACGCGACGACATCCTGTTGCACCACCCCTACCACTCCTTCACCGACACGGTCCAGCGGTTTCTCGGCGAGGCTGCCAGCGACCCGGACGTGCTCGCGATCAAGGCGGCGATCTACCGGACGGCCAGCGACTCGGAGGTGATCCAGAGCCTGATCGACGCCGCCGAGAACGGCAAACAGGTTGCGGTGATGGTCGAACTCAAGGCCCGGTTCGACGAGCAGAACAACCTGGAGTGGGTGCGGACCCTGGAGGAATATGGCATCCACGTCGCCTACGGGACCATCGGCCTGAAAACCCACACCAAGACCGCGCTCGTGGTCCGCGAGGAACCCGACGGGGTTCAGCTGTACTCCCACGTCGGCACCGGTAACTACCACTCCGAAACCGCCAAAGGGTACGTCGACCTCGGGCTCCTGACGGCGGACCAGGACATCGGCCACGACCTGGTGAAGCTGTTCAACTCCTTCACCGGCCCGACGCTCGAAGAGCAGTTCCGGAAGCTGCTGGTCGCGCCCGTCACGATGCGCGAGCGGTTTACCGACCTCATCCGCAACGAGGCCGCCCACGCCCGCGACGGCGAACACGCCCGGATTGCGGTCAAGATCAACAGTCTCGAGGACCCTGCGGTCATCCGGGAGCTGTACGAGGCCGCGATGGCCGGGGTGGACATCGACCTCGTCGTCCGGGACATCTGCCGGCTCCGGCCCGGCGTCGAGGGAGTCAGCGAGAGCGTCGACGTCTACAGCATCGTCGGACGCTTCCTCGAGCACTCACGGGTGTTCTACTTCGAGAACGGCACCGCCGTCGACGAGGAGGGGACACGGTCGGACGCCGGCCCGGAGTACTACATCGGGTCGGCGGACTGGATGACCCGGAACCTCGACAGGCGCGTCGAGGCCGTCACACCCGTCGACGACCCTGCACTCCGCGAGCAGTTACGGTTCGTGCTCGACCTGGCGCTGGCGGACAACCGCCGGGTCTGGGAGATGGACTCCGACGGCTCCTACACCCAGCGCACCCCCGGCGACGACCGGGTGGTCGACACCCAGGCCGTGCTGATGGCAGAGGCCGAAGCAGCCGCCGGCAACGAGCGGGTGACACGCGGGATCCCGTGTGCGTTCGACCTGCCGGACAGCGGGCTCGAGGTCGGTGACAGCACCGCCCCGGGCCGGCCCGACGGCGAGGGTCTGGGGGCTGGGTCCAGGGCCACCGCTTCCGACTCGGACGGGACCTCTGGGGAGGACACCGATGAAGCCTTGCCGAAGACGCTGCTCGCCAATGCGGACCGGTGGTACCGTCCCGACAGCGAGACCTACGCGTTCGCGGTCCGCACGCCCGACGGCGACCGCGTCTACCGGAAGACCGCCGACGCCGCCGCGGCGCTGGTCGAGGAGTACTGGAGTTAGGGGTCCGGCGCGGCCTTCTGGAGCGCGTTCTCCGCGATATTGCCGCCGTAGTCGGCGGTCCGGGACAGCGAGTCGACGACGAGCCCCAGGCCCTGCGCAGTGCTGGGGTCGAGCTCGCGTATCTCCTTGTCGACCTCGCGGGCTCTCCCGTCGACCTCCTCGATCCTGGCCCGCGCGGAGGTTGCGAGGTCGGTCGCCTCGTCGGGGTCATCGGTCAGCAGGGCGTCCATCGCCATCTCCGGGACTTCGCTTGACTCCGCCAGCAGCGCGCGGAGCGGGTCGGCGGCGTTGTCGGGCACCTCGTCGAGTTCGAGGGCGAGCTCGGCGATCTTGGTGGCGTGGTCGGCGATCCGTTCGAGCTGGCGGGCGCTCGACTGGAGGTCGAAGCAGGTGTCCCGCGGGAAGCCAATCTCGGTCGCCGCGGTCGGATTGCGCAGGACGGTCCGGAACACTCGCGAGACCATGTACCACAGCCGGTCGACGTCGTCGTCCCGTTCCATCACGTCCTGCGCGAGGTCGTCGCCGTCCTCAAGTAGTGCCTCGACGGCGTCCTCAAGCATCGTCAGCGAGACCAGCCGCATCCGCGTGACGGCGTTGTGGACCGACAGCTCCGAGGAGTCCAACAGGTCCCGCAGGACGACCCGCTCGGAGGTCTCCTCGATCACCTCCAGGCCCACGAGCCCCTGCGTGGCTTCCCGGATGACCCGGCGCTGGGCGGCCGTGATCCGCGTCGTCTCCAGCCGGATGACGTCGAAGCCGCTGACGTACATCGTCATTATCGCCCGGGTGAGTTCGTGCTTGCTCTCCAGCCCCGTGATGTCGAACGTCCCCTCGGTGCGCTCCTCTTCCCGCCGGGGCGTGAGCAACAGGAGGTCCTGTTCGGAGTGAAACTCCACGACGCTGCCGGCCTCGACCCCGTTGTCTGTCGCCCAGCCCTTCGGCAGGGAAACGGTGTACGTCGACCCGCCCGTCACCTGGACCTTGCGTGTCTCCATACTGTTCGGTCTTCTCCCCACGAACAAGAAACTTCGGCATATCTATATACAAACACCAATTCGAACGTATCTACTCGTATCGTTCGGTCTCCTGACGGAGTCGTCCGAATATATCCATCCGAAATAGTAAATATACGTGCCTGGATCACCGACCATATTGAAAGTATTTATTCGGGAATATGCACGATTACGGAGCTTCTCTCTGTTGTCAGCCGTGCTCAATATACCCCGGTCAGTTTGACTATATATACCATTGGGTGAGACATATATATATAATAGCAGAGTTCTTATTGTGCCCTCCGGTTTACTCCGGTGATGTCACAGGACACAGACGGTACGTTTTCCAGGCGGCGCTTCCTGACGGGAGTGGGCGCCACAGGGGCAGTTGCACTGGCAGGGTGTACAAGCGAGGGCGGCGATGGAACCGAGGGTGGAGACGGCGGTGACGGCGGCGGCTCCGATGGCGGGTCTGACGGTGGGTCCGATGGCGGGTCTGACGGTGGGTCCGATGGCGGGTCTGACGGTGGGTCCGATGGCGGGTCTGACGGTGGCTCCGACGGTGGGTCGATGGAGTTGTCGGGGGACATCCGCGTCTCCGGGAGCAGTACGGTGTTCCCGGTCGCGCAGGCGGTCGGGCGACAGTTCGTGCAGGAGCACCCCGACGTGAACTTCGACCTGAGCAAGGACGGGAGTGGCGGCGGCTTCC
>CAZOWU010000083.1:0-9100 GCA_964583735.1 uncultured Halobacteriales archaeon
CGACGAGATCGACTCCATCGCCCCCGAGCGCGGCGAGACCTCCGGCGACGTGGAGCGCCGGGTGGTCGCCCAGCTGCTCTCGCTGATGGACGGGCTCGACGAGCGCGGTGAGGTGATCGTCATCGGTGCGACCAACCGCGTCGACGCGCTCGACCCCGCGCTCCGCCGCGGCGGCCGCTTCGACCGCGAGATCGAGGTCGGCGTTCCGGACAAGGGCGGGCGCATGGAGATCCTTCAGGTCCACACCCGGGGGATGCCACTCTCCGAGGAGATCGTCCTCGACGAGTACGCCGAGAACACCCACGGCTTCGTGGGCGCGGACATCGAACAGCTCGCAAAGGAAGCCGCGATGGGGGCGCTGCGCCGCATCCGGCCGGACCTCGACCTCGAGGAAGACGAGATCCCCGCCGAGACCCTCGAGAAGCTCGAGGTCAGCAAGAACGACTTCAAGCAGGCGCTGAAGGGCGTCGAGCCCTCCGCGCTGCGGGAGGTGTTTGTCGAGGTGCCCGACATCACCTGGGAGTCGGTCGGCGGCCTCGAGGGGACCAAAGAGCGGCTCCGGGAGACCATCCAGTGGCCCCTCGAGTATCCCGAAGTCTTCGAGCAGATGGACATGCAGGCCGCAAAGGGCGTCCTGCTCTATGGGCCGCCAGGCACCGGCAAGACGCTGCTGGCGAAGGCCATCGCCAACGAGGCCCAGAGCAACTTCATCTCGATCAAGGGGCCGGAGCTGCTCAACAAGTACGTCGGCGAGTCCGAGAAAGGGGTCCGCGAGGTGTTCGAGAAGGCCCGGTCGAACGCACCGACTGTCGTCTTCTTCGACGAGATCGACTCCATCGCGGGCAAGCGGGGCCGCCAGGCCGGCGACTCCGGTGTCGGCGAGCGGGTCGTCTCCCAGCTGCTGACCGAACTCGACGGCCTCGAGGAACTCGAGGACGTGGTCGTCATCGCGACCACGAACCGCCCGGACCTGATCGACGCCGCGCTGGTCCGCCCCGGCCGGCTCGACCGACACATCCACGTACCCGTTCCCGACGAGGAGGTCCGCCGGAAGATCTTCGCGGTCCACACCCGCGGCAAGCCGACCACGGAGGGTGTCGACCTCGACGACCTGGCCGCCCGGACGGACGGCTACGTCGGTGCGGACATCGAGGCGGTCTGCCGCGAGGCCTCGATGGCTGCGACCCGCGAGTTCGTCAACAGCGTCGGCCCCGACGAGGTCGACGACACCGTCGGGAATGTCCGCGTGACGATGGAGCACTTCGAGCAGGCGCTCGACGAAGTCGGCCCCAGCGTCGACGACGACACCCGCGAGCGCTACGAGGAGATCGAAGAGCAGTTCCAGACCGGCGGGCCCGACCAGGCAGAGGAGAGCCAGGTCAGCCGCACCTTCCAGTAGACTCGCGTCGACCCGCCGCTGGCCCGCGGTTGTGCTTTCCGTGCGTGCCGTCCTGCCCCGACGAGCACGTAGCTTTTTGCCATTGGCCGCTCTGGCCCTGGCTGTGAGACGCCTTTCGCGCCTGGAACCGCCCGTCCTGCCGGCGCCGAGCCGCCCGAAAGCGAAACCACTATGACTCCGTTTTTTGTTGCTTGGAGCAACCGATGGTGAGAGGCGCGCTTCGGCGGTTGCTCTCCGGGACGCTCGGCGCCAGCTTCTCCTCGGAGGCTTCGCGGTCCTCGGGGGTCGGACCGGCGACAGCCCACCGGGCGGAGCCGGCCGACGCGACGAGCGTCGACAGCGGCGACCCGCTGGACATCTGCCTGCTGAGCTACCGCAGCGACCCCTACTCCGGGGGTCAGGGCGTCTACGTGAAGTACCTCAGCCGGGCACTGACCGACCGTGGCCACTCGGTCGAGGTCATCTCCGGCAAGCCGTATCCGGACCTCGACGAGGAGGTCCGGCTGGTGAAACTCCCCGGCGAAAACATCGTCGACGACCTCGACCGCCTCGGGCAGTTCGAGCCCGCCTACCTGACCGACCCGACCGCCCTCTACGAGTGGCTCAGCGCGCTGACCGGCGGCTTCCCGGACCCCTACGCCTTCGGGCGGCGCGTGCTCGCACACTTCGAGAGCCGCGAGCCCGACTACGACGTGGTCCACGACAACCAGTCGCTGTGTTACGCCTTGCCCGAACTCGAAGCCCGTGGGTACCCGGTAGTCGCGACGGTCCACCACCCGATCACGGTCGACCGCGAGGTCACCCTCGCCGATGCCGGGAGCCTGCGCGAACGGCTGCTCGTCCGGCGGTGGTACCGCTTTCTCCGGATGCAGCGGGCAGTCGTCCCGCAGCTCTCACACGTTGTGACCGTCTCGGAGGCCGCACGCCGCCGGACGGTCGCGGACTTCGGCGCCGACCCCGACGGCGTCCGCGTCGTCCACAACGGGATCGACACCGACGTTTTCGAACCCCGGGCTAACGGGACTGACTGGACGGACGGCTCGGGCGGGTCGGGCGGGTCGGCGGAGTACCGCCTGCTGACGACCGTCAGCGCCGACGCCCCGATCAAGGGGGTGCGCTACCTGCTCGAGGCCTTCGGGCAGGTCCGGGAGTCCGTGGACGCCGAACTGGTCGTCGTAGGGGAGTTCAACGAGGGTGGCGACGCCGAACAGCTGGTCGACGACCTCGGGGTCGGCGACGCCATTAGAACCCACTCCGGGATCAGCACGGACCGGCTGGTCGACCTCTACGCGAGTGCGGACGTCGCCGTGGTCCCCTCCGTCTACGAGGGGTTCGGCCTCCCCGCGGGTGAGGCGATGGCCTGTGGCGTCCCGGTGGTGGCCACCGACGGCGGCGCCCTGCCCGAGGTCGTCGGTGACGCGGGCGTGCAGGTCCCGGCCGAGGATGCCGGGGCGCTGGCGACCGCGGTCGGGGACCTGCTCGGGCACCCCGAGCGCCGGCGCCGGCTGGGCCGTCGCGGCCGCGAGCGTGTGGTCGAGGAGTTCGACTGGGACGCAACCGCACTCGGGACAGTCCGGACGTACCGGCAGGCGATCACAGATGGAGACCGTTGAGTTCGACCGCCTCCCGCTGGGGCCGGACACGCGCGTGCTCGACGTCGGCTGTGGCGAGGGCCGCCACGCCATTGCGGCCGCTCGGAACGCCGGGGAAGTGGTCGGCGTCGACCTCGACCCCGAGCGCCTCGCAACCGCTCGCGCGGACTACGACACCTACGCCGGCGGGACACCCGGGACCTTCCTCCGGGGGGATGCCCTCTCGCTGCCCTTCGAGGACGGCGCCTTCGACGTCGTGGTCTGCTCCGAAGTTCTAGAACATATCCCGGACCACGAGGCGGCCATCGCGGAACTGCGGCGGGTCTGCCGGCCCGGCGGGGCGCTGGCGGTCAGCGTTCCCCGCTACGGCCCCGAGCGGGTCTGCTGGCTGCTCTCCGAGGCGTACCACCAGGTCGAGGGGGGCCACGTCCGCATCTTCGACCGGGGCGACCTCCGCGCGGGAATCGAGGGCCGGGGCTTTCGGTACCTCGGGAGCCACTTCGCCCACGCGTTGCACGCCCCCTACTGGTGGCTGAAGTGTCTCTGGTGGGACCGGGCCGACGACCCCGACGACCAGCCCGTCCCGCTACGGGCCTACGAGCGGTTTCTGGAGTGGGACGTGCTGAACGACCCCCGCTCGGTCCGGGCGCTCGAGGGTGTCCTCGACCCGCTGCTGGGCAAGAGCGTCGTCTTCTACTTCGAGGCCGAACGATGAGCGAGCCCGACCTGTTGGACCCCCGACTCGAGCCCAGCGCGGTCTACATTGCCGAGACACAACGCGAGGATGGACTGATCCCGTGGTACCCCGACGGCCCCGCGGACCCCTGGGACCACGTCGAGAGCGCAATGGGGCTATCGGTCGCGGGCCGGACGGCGGCCGCCGAGCGCGCCTACGACTGGCTCTCCGGGACGCAGCACGACGACGGTGGGTGGTGGGCGGCCTACGGTGGCGAGGAATCGAGCCCGAACGGCCACGAGGGCGAGGAGCCCCGCAAGGAGACCCACCGGGCGGCCTACGCCGCGGTGGGGGTCTGGACCCACTACCGCGTGACCGGCGGCCGCACCTTTCTCGCCGAGCACTGGCCGACCGTGCGGGACGCCGTCGAGTTCGCGCTCGCCCAGCAGACACCCACAGGAGAGGTGTACTGGACCGTCGACGCCGACGGCGAGCCCCACCGGGACGCACTGGTCAGCGGTTGTGCCTCCATCTACAAGAGCCTGGAGTGTGGGGCGGCCATCGCGGACGCGCTGGACCACGAGGACGCCCGTGACCGCTGGCTCGAGGCCCGGACCCGCCTGGGGGAGGCACTGCGCGAGCACCCCGACCGCTTCGACCGCACCTGGGAGAGCAAATCGCGGTACGCGATGGACTGGTACTACCCCGTGCTCTGTGGCGTCCTCGGGGGCAAGCGGGCCCGGGACCGTCTCGACGCGGGGTGGGACCGCTTCGTCGAACCGGGTCGGGGGTGCCGGTGTGTGGCCGACGAGCCCTGGGTGACCGTCGCCGAGTCCTGCGAACTGGCGCTTGCGCTGGCCTCTGTCGGCCGGTGTGAGCGCGCCCGCGACGTCGTCGAGTGGCTGTTCGAGTGGACCGACGGCGAGGGGGTCTTCTGGACGGGCTACCAGCTCGAGGACGGGGAGTTCTGGCCCGGCGAGCGCCCCACCTGGACGGGCGGCGCCGCCCTGCTTGCTGACGACGCGCTCGCCGGGCGGACACCGGCAAGCGACGTCTTTACCGACCACCGGCCGGAGTAGGCGAGCGCGGCGTCGACCGGGCCTGGTTCGCCCCTATTGCACCGTGTGGGAGCCGGCGCGGTCGGACACCGACAGCGACCACGTGTCGACCTCGTCCCCGAACTCCGCTTGCACCTCGTCGACGAGGCGGTAGGTGCCGTCGACGCGCTCGACGTCCCCCTGGCGCTCGAGGTGAGCGAGATGGGCGAACGCTTCGCCCGCGCCGACGAGGATGTGGAACCGCTCGAGGTCACCGAACAGCTCGGTACAGACCTGCCAGACGTCCGCCGGCCCCATCCGGTCCAGGATCGCGAGGATCTGCCCGGCGCGCTGTTCGTGGTGGGCGATGATCTCGTGGGCCCGGCGGGTCGGGTCGGCGACCGGCTCCCGGTGACCCGGCCAGCCCCGCTCGTGGTCCGCGGCAGCCAGCGCGTGCAGCGACGAGAGGTAGCTGTCGAGCGGGTGTTCCATCCGGGTGTCCGTCCCGCCGACGTTGGGTGTGTAGTTCGGCAGGATCGTGTCACCGGTGATGACCTCGCGGCCGCCTCCCTCGGCCTCGAAGGCAAAGCACGCCGACCCCGCGGTGTGGCCTGGTGTCTCGATGACCTCCAGTTCCTGGCCCCCGAGGTCGAAGCGTTCCCCGCCGGCGAAGCTCCTCACCGAGGAGAGCGTCGGCCGGTCCGGGCCGTCTCCCCGGTTCTGTTCGGCGAACAGCTCCTCGCGTTTTGCCTCGGGGATCCCCCACTCCTCGAGGCGGGCCTGCTGGTTCCCCAGAAACTCCCGCCAGGCGTCCTCGTCGCGGGTCGCGAGCGGGGCGTCCCGCTCGTGGATGTGGATGGTCGCGTCGCCGGCCTGCTGGACCGTGACGGCCAGCCCGGAGTGGTCCGGGTGCCAGTGCGTCAGCAGGATATCGTCGACGTCCCCGAACGTGAGTCCGTCCGCCGAGAGCGTCTCCCGGAGCCGCTGTTCGCGGCTGTGCTCGCCCGTGTCCACGAGTACCGTCCGCGCGTCGGTGTCGAACAGATAGACGTTGTTGGCCCCCTCCAGTTCGTCGTTCTCCAGAGAGATACGCTCCATGACAGACGCCACCTTCCCGTTCCGTTTAGTGTTTCCCCTCTCGGGCTGACGGCGGGTGGGACGTCGCCGTTCCGTGGGGTTACCGGTAGCCAAGGTCGGCGAGGCGCTCGTTCACCTCCTCGTCGACCCCCTCGTCGTCGACCGGCCTATCATCGCTCTCCCCTCCGTCACGAGTCGCCCCGGCGGCCGCGCCTCCCTCGCGGGTTATCGCCTCGGGCAGGGCCGGTTCCGGGTCGTGCTCGCCGGTTCCTCGGCGGCTGACCCAGGGGACCTTCCGGAGCGCGGGGACGGGCACGCCCGGCGGGTGCGACCAGACCCCCCACTCGCCGGCAGCGTTGCCGTGGTCGCTGGTGAGGGCCACCTGCGCCGTCGTCCCCGAGAGCAGCCGGCCGACGTCGTCGAGTGCCCACCGAAGGTTGTCGCGGTAGGCCGCCCAGAACTCCTCGCGCAGGAGTTCACCGTCCCGAAGCCGGGTCCAGGGGTCTTTGATGCCGTCGGTTTCGGCCTCCGACAGCCGCTCCAGCTCCGCGAGTTCCTCGGCGGAGAGGTCCGTCAGCGCCGCCGTCTCCGCTGCTCCGCCCTCGCTGTCGCCGTCGCCGCCGTCCTCCGGGTCGTGTATCTGCCCCCAGGCGTCGATATCGGCGGTACCGAGAAACCACTCCGGGCGCGACCGGAAGGGGGCGTGTGGCTGCATGTAGTGGACGAGCACCCGCTCGACCCCGAGCTCGTCGCGGCTGTTCCAGACGGCCAGCGCCGCGTCTGTCAGCGGGTCGGGGGGGATCGTCGAGATCCCGTCGTCGACCCACTCCTCCCGCCAGGCTTCGTAGAACAGCCCCCAGTCCTCGGGCGACAGCGGCAGCGTCTCCCCGGAGGTGACCAGCACGTGCTCGGCAGACTGTGCGGAGAAGGGGTTGCCAGTGATGTACGCCGTCCGTGCCATCTCCTCGCCGTAGCCCGGCCCGAAGGTCTCGTCCATCCACTCGGCGGACTGGGAGCCGACCGACCAGACCGACTCGACGTCCCCCTCCGGGACGGCCCGGTGCTGGCCGGCCACCTCCTGCATCAGGTCCACGCGGCAGCCGTCGAGCACACAGCAGATGTCCCACTCCCGCTCCCAGACTGGCGTCCCCGGACACAGTTGCGAGACGGCCCGTCCCAGCCGGCCGGTGACGGCGCGGCCGAGAAGTCCCCTTCCGCTCATTCGCGTTCGCCCGATGGCACGCACTCGACGCATATCAATCCCGCCGACCCGTGGTTGCCAGCTCTCCTTTCGACCGGCCCCGCCCGGGACCGCGGTCGGTCCCGCCCGGGCCGGGAACGCAACCCATAGAGCCCCCGGAGTTCTACAGCGAGGTATGCAACTGGACGCTCGCCACCGGGTCAGGGAGCTGACGGCTGTGCTCACCGTCATCTCCCTCGCGCTAGTCTTTAGCGCGGTCCGGGGGGTGGTCCCTGCCGGGGTGCTCCCCCGGGTCGACGCCGTCGTCGCCGCGGCGCCACACCTCAACGTCCTCATCAGCCTCACGGCCCTGGCCACGATCGCGTACGGCGTTCGTGCCATCCGGCGGGGAGCAGTCCAAGCCCACCGCCGTGCGATGGTTACCACGACTGTCTTCTTTCTCTCCTTTCTGGGGATCTACCTCTACCGGATCGCCCTCGTCGGGGCCAAACCCTTCCCCGGTCCAGAGCCCGTCTACCAGTTCGTCTACCTGCCAGTGCTCGGGGTCCACGTGTTGCTCGCCATCGTCTCGATCCCGCTGGTCTACTACGTGCTTCTGGTCGCCACGACACGCCCGGTCGCCGCGGTCAGGGAGTCGCCACACCCCCGCGTTGGTCGCGTGGCCGCGTCGCTGTGGTTCGTCTCGTTCGCGCTGGGGGTAGTCGTCTACGTCCTGCTGTACGTGGTCTACTGAGAAGCAGGCTGCAATCCCCGCCGGGATGAGCGACGGGTCGGACCCTTGCGGGGGCTTATTTCGCCGGCGCCCCGATACCGAGTGTGCCCGTCGACCGCTCGCACTTCCGCGCGCTCTGTCGGGAGCGCCCGCGTGGGGACTTGCTCGGGTTCGTGGCCGCCCTCGAAGAGGCCCGTGGCCGCGCTGTCCACCGACTCGGTGACGCGCGCTTGCGCGTCGAGGGTCCTGGTCTGTCTCGCGAGGTCGTCGTCCGTTCTCCCAGCGAATACGGCGCCGACGGGCTGGCTGGAGCCGACCGGGCAGTCGTGGTCGGGGTACTCGACACCGACGACCCGCGGGTCCGCGACCTCGACGACCTCCACCGGGAGCTGTGTTACGCCGTCGACCGCCCCGACGCCCGGCAGCTAGTCGCGGCTCACTTCGAACGGAACCCGGGTGAACTCCCGGACCCGACCCCACCCAGACACCGGACCGCGAGGGACCGTCGGCTTCCGGTATCCGGCTGGCTGGAACCGGGACTCACTCCGACCGCCGTGGCCGCAGTGCTCGGCGTCTGCGTGCTCGTCGTCGCGGTTGCGGTCGCCGTCGGGGGTCCTGGGGCGCTGGGCCTGACCGCCGCCGACACCGGTCCCGAACCGGTCGAGCCGGTCGGGGTGGACGACAGCCGACTGACTCCGGTTCCCGACAGTGTGGCCGGGCAGCCGTCGACCGAAGACTACCCCTCCGGAGTCTCGGCGGACGGGACGGTCGACGCCCGCGTGGTCTCGCGGGTCCACCGTGTCTACCTGGACGGCCGCTCGTACACGGCCCGTCTCAACTACCGGGAGTACGTGAACGGGACGCTCGCAGGCCGGTACACGGAGCGGATCCGGGTGAAAAACGAGAGCCACTACGCGAGCCGGGTTACAACGACCGGGACCCTGGAGGGGTCGCCAATGCGGGTCGCTGCTGCTGACATCTACGCCGACGGATCGAGGGAGTACGTCCGGAAGAACGGCGACCGGTGGTCGCTGACTGTCCGGGACGGCGACCCGTTCCTGCCGCGGGTCCGCAGCTACCTCGCCTGGAAGTTCTCGGTGAACGACACGGTGGTCGAGCGCACGCCGCCCGGCGTCCGGGTACGCTTCGACGGCGAGGCCTACGGGACGGGCGTCCCCGTCACCGGGAGTGCGGTGGTCACCGAGGGGGGGCTGGTCCGGTCGCTTCGCAGGACCTACGAACTGGAGGGTGGAACCCGCGTCGTCGTCAGCCTCAATACGACGAACGTGGGCGAGACGACCGTCGAGAAACCGGCGTGGGTGCCCTGACTCCGACCGTGCCCGGATAGTGGTTGTTGTCCCGATGTCCCGGCGATTGCCCGCATCGGGGTCGGCACGCGCCGGGAA
>CAZOWU010000084.1:0-8956 GCA_964583735.1 uncultured Halobacteriales archaeon
TCTCGCGGCGCTGGAGCACCTCGCTGCGGACCAGGCGGGCGATCCCACCCCAGCTAAAGAGGCCGAAGGCGGCAACCAGCAACAGCAGCGACGGGCCGAGGTAGACGAAGCCGATGAAGTAGACCATGATCGCAGGGACCGAGAGCTGGACGTCGACGTAGGCCATCAGGAGGTCGTCGACGAGACCGCCGCGGGTGCCGGCGACGAGCCCGGTGAGGATAGCTATCGGCACGACCAGGGCCGCCGTCACCAGGAGGACGTTGAGGGCGGTCCGGGCGCCGCTGACGAGGAGGTGGCCCAGCGGGTGGCCGCGTCGGTTGGTGCCCAGCGGGAGCTCGAGGGTGCCGTGACACCGCTGTTCGAACACCGGGCCGGTCGTCTCGCCGAGACACTGGTAGACGTCGACGCCCGTCGAGAAGCCCACGGGCGGGTGGAAGGCGTGCTGGAACTGGAGCTGGGGCCGGGAGAGCACCAGCGGGCCGAGGAGCCCGACGAGCGCGAAGCCGGCCAGAAACAGCCCGGCAACGAGGGCGGCCGGCCGCGAGCGGAGCCGGCCGAGCACCCGCCGGACGGTGGCCCGGCGGCGCAACACCGGGACCAGCCCGTAGGCGAGCAACACGACCGCGGAGGCCAGCACACCCCACTCGATCTGCGAGACGTTCCAGCCGGCGACCAGCGCAGGTGAGTCCACCGTCAGGTCGTACGCCAGCAGTGCTGCGACGGCGGCAAGGCCGACGACGAGGACGGCTCGCTCGGCGGTGAGTAGCCGCCTGGGCGGGTCGACCTCGTCCCACGATACCTGTTTGAACTCCGGAGGGTCGGCGGCGGGCGGGGAGGGCATGGAGGATACACGGGCTGAGTAGCCAGCAAGCTAAACGTTTTTTGTCATTTGTCCTACCCGTGTGAGTGTACCTTTTTTAATCATCGAGTGACAGACACGCGGTAATGCCCTCCAGAGAGCGCGTGCGGACGGACAGGTCGGTCCCGAGACGGTGCACGCGGACCGGCGAGTCGTCACCCGTGGTCGGGTGGTCGCCGTGAGCGTCGGTGGCGTCGTCGCAAAGCGGGTCGGCCTGGGACTGGTGGCGGTCTGGGGCGTGCTGACGACGGTGTTTGCCCTCTTTACGCTGACGGGCGACTGGGTGTTACAGGAGCAGGTCGGGCTGGCCAAGTGGACCGGGGCCTCTGACGTGTCTGTCGAGTCACTCCGGCAGGAGTATCTCGCGTCCCGCGGGCTGGACCGCCCGCTGCTCGACCAGTATCTCGACTGGCTGGGAAACATGGTGACGCTGGATTGGGGACCCTCCTTCGCTACCGGAGAGGCCGCGTTCCCGGTCGTGGTCGACGCCGCGACCCGGACCGCGATGTACGTCCTCCCGGCGGTCGTGCTGGCAGTCGTCGGTGGCCTGCTCGTCGGACTGTACGCCGCGCTGCGACCCGGGAGCCGGCTGGCAAGCACGGGGATGGGGACCGCCTACCTCGTCTTCGCGCTGCCGAACTTCTGGGTCGGCGGGGTCGCCCTGTCGCTGGCGCTCGATGGCGTCGTCGGGAAGTCGGCGCTCGTCTTCGAGCACCTCCTGCCCGTCCTGCTGACGACGACGGCCCTGCTGGGCGGGTACGCCAGCTACACGCGGGCCTACGGCCGGGAGTACGCGACCGCGGAGTTCGTCGACTTGGTGCGCGCGAAAGGCGCCAGCGAGCGCCGGGTCGCGGTCCACGTGCTCCGCAACGCCGCCATCCCCGTGGTGTCGATGCTCGTTACCGAGGTGCTCACGCTGCTGGTGTTGGCGGTGTTCGTCATCGAGGCGCTCTTTGGTATCGAGGGGCTGGGGCTGGTGCTCGTCCGGGCGATCGAGACCCGCGACCTCCCGGTCCTGCTCGGCGGGACCGTCGTCATCATCGCCGTCGGGGTCGTCGGGAGCGTCATTCAGGACCTCTCCTACCGGGCCCTGGACCCGCGGGTCGACACCGGGACGCGGTGACACACGGCCCGCCACCCGGCTGCACCCGCCTTCCGTCCACCTCCACCCCGGGGCCGGAGTTTATATTCGGGAACGCACAATCGTCGGTGTGTCAGAGACCTCGGGGTCCCCGGCGGGCTCGTCACCTCCGTACCTGCGCTTTTTCCCCTACGAGGAACCCTACGACCACCAGCGGGAGGCGATGGGGACCATCCACGAGGCGCTGGAGGACGGGACGGACGTTCTCTTCGAGGGAGCAACGGGGACCGGCAAGACGCTGGCGGCGCTGGCTCCCGCCCTGGAACACGCCCGCGAGACCGGCAAGACGGTCGTCATCACGACCAACGTCCACCAGCAGACCCGGCAGTTCCGCCGGGAGGCGTCCGCCATCGCCGAGGCGACCGACCTCCAGGCGGTCGTCTTCCGCGGCAAAGCCTCGATGTGTCACATCGACGTCGGCTACCGGGAGTGTCAGACGCTGCGGGACACGACCCGCGAACTGGTCGAAGCCGAGCGCGAGCAGGCCGAACTCGAGCGGAAGCAGCGCGAACTCTTAGAGGAGAGTCAGGCCGGCGACACAGCGGCCGGCGAGGCCCGCGGCGCCGTGATGGACGAACTCGAGGGGGTCGAGGAAGAACTCGCGGCGTTTGGCGACCGGGCGACCTGTGACTACTACTACCGGAATCTCACCGCAGACACCGACGACTTCTTCGCGTGGCTGTACGACGACGTGCGCACACCCGACGAGATCTACGACTACGCCGAGACCGCGGGCATGTGTGGGTACGAGCTGCTGAAGGAGGGCGTCGAGGGGGTCGACCTGGTGGTCTGTAACTACCACCACCTGCTCGACCCGGCCATCCGCGAGCAGTTCTTCCGGTGGCTGGGCCGTGACCCGGAGGACGTCATCGCGGTCTTCGACGAGGCCCACAACGTCGAGGACGCCGCCCGCGAACACGCCAGACGGACCCTGACCGAGACTACACTCGAGGAGGCGCTAGACGAGCTTGCGGGCGTCGAGGACCCCCGCCGAGAGGCCGCCGAGAACGTCCTCTCGACGTTCCGGGACGCGCTCGCGGCGGCCTACGACGAGGTCCTCTCGGGACGCGACGGACCGGCCAGGGGGGCGGTCGACGAGGACTGGAAGGACCTGGCGGTCGACAACGAGGCGGGTCGGGACGACCTCACGCTGGCCTTTCTGCGGGCGTACACTGGACCGGGTGTCGAGGGGGAACTGGACCGTGCGGTCGAACTCGGCCGGGAACTCGACGAGCGCCACGAGGAGGCCTATCGCTCGGGCGAGACGAGCGTCCGCAAGGAGTGTCAGACCCTCCAGGCCGCCCGGTTTCTCGTCGCGTGGCTGGAGGAGGGCAACGACGCTGGAACGTATCCCGTCGTGAGCGTCCGCCGGGAGCACGGCGGCGGGGGTGGAGATGCTGGCGGCACCGGCGGGGGGGGCAGGCCGGGCGAGAGCCGGAGTGCGGGCGGTGAGGTCTACGGCCGCGCCGAACTCTACACCTGCATCCCGGAGGAGGTCACGAGGTCGCTGTTCGGGTCGCTGCACGCGAGCGTGCTGATGAGCGCGACGCTTCGCCCCTTCGCGGTGACCGAGGACGTCCTGGGGCTCGAGAGTCCCGAGACGCTGGCCTACGGCCCGCAGTTCCCCGAGGACCGGCGGCGGACCTACGCGGTCGATGGACCCGCCCTGTTCGCGAGCAAGCGCGACGACCGGCGCGTCCAAGAGACCGTCACGGAGGGGCTGGAGGACGCCGCCCGGATGACACCCGGGAACACGCTGGCGTTTTTCCCCTCTTACGCGGAGGCCGCCCGCTACCACGAGCGGGTCTCGGTCGGGACCAGGTATCTCGACGAGGCGGGCACGCCCGCCCGCGAGCTGCGCGAGCGCTTCGCCGAGGACGACGACGGGATACTGTTCACCTCACTGTGGGGGACGCTGGGTGAGGGGGTGAGTTTCGACGGCGACGACGCCCGGACGGTGGTGGTAGTCGGGGTCCCGTACCCCCACCTCGACGAGCGGATGGAGGCCGTCCAGGAAGCCTACGACGGGGCCTTCGAGGTCGACGGGGACGAGGCGGTCGGCGCGACCGTCGGCAACGAGGACGCCGGCTGGCACTACGCCGTGGAGATCCCAACGGTCCGGAAGACCCGGCAGGCCCTGGGTCGGGTGGTTCGGTCGCCGACTGACTTCGGCGTGCGGGTGCTGCTGGACGCCCGCTACACCGAGCGCGCGGAGGTCGAGATGGGCGACTACGCCGTCCGGGGCGCCTTTCCCCCCGGAGAGCGGGCCGAGATGGTCGACCTCGACCCCGGGAAACTCAAGTTCGCGATGCTGAACTTCTACCAGGACATGGACGGCTACAGCGGGGACCCGCCGAGGCCATGAGCGTGGAGCGAAGACGCCGGGCGTGTCGGTTTCGCCCACGTTTTGCGACGGGTGGTGAGCGGAGCGACCCACCCGGACCGGGAAAGGTGGTCTCACCAGGACGTGGACAGGGATGGCGGTGACCCGCCGGCGCGATGAGTGAGGCTGGAGGAGAAACCGGGGGGGCGCAGCTGAGAGGGGTTCGACCGCGAAGTCCGCGGGCAGCGGCGGGCCCGGCCGTCGACCGGTCGTCAGCGCGCCGGCTGCAGGTCGTCGAAGGCCGCACGGACGAGTTTCGCCTCCGCTTTCTGGAGGTGGTCGCTGGCCGTCGCCGGCGCACATCCCAGTGTTGTGGCCACGTCCTCGTGGGTCGCGCCGCGGGGCTGGTCGTAGTAGCCAGCCGCGAGGGCCGCCTCGACGGCCTCGCGTTGCCGGTCGCTCAGGGTCGCTGCGGGCGCGTGCGGCGCTTCGCGGAGCCGGCCGACAGCTTCGACCTCGACATCGACTCCCTCGGGCGCCGCCTCGAGTGCCGCCTGCAGCGGCGCCGGGTCGCCGACCACCCGGAACTCCATCGCCCCGTCGCGGTAGACGATAGGCTTGCGGACGACCAAGCCCGGCCGGGTCCGGGCGCGGCGGATGGCGTCGAAGGTCTCGGTCTCGGACGTCCGGATCTCGACGAGTGCGTGTGTCCACTCGGACCCCGCGGCGGCGGTCTCGACGGACGTGACCGCAGGGGTCTCGGGGGCTGCCTCCGCGAACCGCGTCGAGTCACCTCGGATGGCGTAGAGGACGGTGTCCCGGTCGGCGGTGGTGTTCCAGTCCAGCAGGCGGGTCTCCGTGACCTCGGGCGAATTCGCCAGCAGGTCGAAAAACGCCGGCGCCCGGTCGGGGTCGACGCGGGCGGTCACTCGGAGCTGTTTCACGGGCGGGCTACCGCTGGGCCGCTTGTAAACCCCCCTCCTATGCCCCACGGAACGGTCTCCGGGGCGCCAGCCGTAATCCAGGTATGAGCCAGACGCGCACACACGAGCAGACGGTGCTGACCGGGCGGCCACTCGACGGGGACCGCGAACCGGCCGCTGGGCCGGCGCTGGAACTAGACCCAGAGAGCCGGGTGGCCGCGCTGTGGCGGCGTTCGTCGGCCCCACTGGTGTCGGACCCGGCCGGGCGGACCTGGGCCACGCTGCTGGAACGCGGGGGTGGGCGCCCGGAACTACTGCAGTGGCTCGCGCCCGACGCGGCCCAGCCGCCCGCGCACGTTCACCCGACAACGGAGACGTTCACCCCCGTCGAGGGTGAGCTGACCGTGGTTGTCGAGGGGGAGTCGACCCGCCTCGCTTCCGGTGAGACGACGACGGTCGAGCCCGGCCACGAGCACACCTTCCGCAACGACACCGACAGAGTGGTCGCGTTCAGAGCCGAAGTGCCATCGATGCTGATGGTCGAGGGGCTGTACACGGCGTGGGGAGCCACCCACGAGCGCGGTGGCAGCGGGGAGTACGGCGGCCCGGGCGCGCTCCGGGCGCTGCTGGTCGGCGCGGACATGCACGACGAGACGACGATGACGGCCGCGCCGGTCGGGCTCCAGCGGGCGCTGTGGGCGACGGCCGGACGCGTCGCACGCCTGCTCGGACGGGATGGTATCGAAAAGCGGTATCTCGAGGAGGCGTTCTGGCGGCGCCACGTCGAGCAGCCCGCGCTGTAGAGGCCGGACCGCGAGCGACGGAATGCAGCGGAAACCGTCGGCTTTGAATCCCCCGGCCGCGAACCCGGCCCATGATCGTCGCCTTCGACTTCGACGGGACGCTCTCAGACTCCGAGATGACCGTGCTCCTGGGCGAGCGGTGTGGGGTCGCCGACGAGATGGAGCAGATCACGGAGCGGGCGATGAACGACGAGATCGCCTACGCAGAGAGCCTCCGTCAGCGGTGTGGGCTGCTCGAGGGGCTCGAGGACGCCGACGCGAAGGCCGCCTTCGAGGAGGTTCGCCTGCGCCCCGGCGCGGCCGACGCCATCGATGCGCTCCGGGAAGCAGGGGTCTACGTCGGCATCCTCACCGGCGGCTTCGAGCGCGGGGTCGAGGCTGCACTCGACAGGGAGGGTGTCGCCGTCGACGGGGTCGTGGCGAACCGGCTGCCCGTCGCGGACGGGCGGCTCACCGGCGAGGTGGAGGGGCCGCTCATCGAGGGGACCAAAGACGATGCACTGGCGGTGCTGCGGGCGGTCGTCGGCGACGACGAGACCGTCGCGGTCGGCGACGGCGCCAACGACCGCCCGATGCTCGAGGCCGCGGACCTGGCGGTCGGGTTCGAGCCCAAGCCGAACGTCGAGCCCGCCTGCGACGTGGCCGTGGAGACGATGGACGGACTGCTCGAACTGTTCGAGGACCGTGGTCTCGTCTGACAGGAGCAGATGAACAGGCGGACGGGCGAGCGGTCAGCTACCGTCGGCGCCGGCCCGGGCTGCCTCGACGACCTCGAGGTCGTCGTCGACGGTCAGCGCGAGGGTATCCCCGTCGACATCGAAGGTAAAGCGGGCGCGGAACGGGTCCCGGGAGAGCAGTTCCTCGTCGTAGTCCCCGTGTGTCTCGTTGACCCGCCGGATCGAGTCGGGGACGACGGGGTTGAGCCCGTGGTCTGTCAACAGGTCGAGCATGTGGGTGTCCGAGACCAGGTTGATGCTGAAGATGCCGCCGCTCTGGAAGATGCAGTTGGTACAGGAGACCGTGAGCCGGAGCCCCTGTTGGCCGTGACACTCGGCACAGAGCCCGCCGCTAGCGTCGTGGTCCCCGCAGACCCGCAGGGTGCGGTCGACGGTGGCCGAACACCGCGGGCAGATCCCGGCCGACATGGCAAGGATCTCGAGGTTCCCCCACGTCCAGGCCGCCCGTAACACCTCCGTCGGCGTTCGGTCCCGGAGCCCGGCCGGGGGCAGGGGGAGCCGGCCGAGATACCCCTCGTCTGCCCTGCGGCCGGTCGGATCCTCGCCGTAAGCGTGGCTGTAGCGGCCGGTGCACCCGGTGCAGTACATCGCGATGCTCCCCCCGTCGCGGGCCACCTCGATGGGGGCGCCACAGAGCTCGCAGGTCTCCTCGACCCGCGTCCGGTCCAGGTCGGGGGCGTCGGTCACTGCCCCCGAGAGGACCGCCTCGACGACCCGCCGGCCGGCCCGTCGGAGCTGGTAGCCGTCCTCGGTCTTCCGGACGAAGTGCCCGACAAGCTGCTCCAGGTGGTAGTTGAACTGCCCGGAGTCTTCGACGCCGACCCGGTCACGGAGGGCAGAGAAGGACAGGTCCTCGCCGGCCCGCCCGAGCGCCTGGAGAATACCCAGCCGGGTCTCGTTCCCCAGCGTGGCGAAGGCGTCGTCGGGGGACGGCCGCTCACTCTCACCGTCGCTTGACATGCGTCCCGGTATGCCGACCAGTCACCTAAACCCGGCGGCGGTATCAGACCCGCGAGAGGAGTGGTGGCCGGCCGTCGAGGGAGTCATCAGACGGCCCGGCCCGGAAGCCGGATCCGCCCCGGGCCGTTGGTACGAGTTCTTACAGAAAGTCGTTTCAGAAAACGTGCTTACAGAAATGTTCTTCAGATTATACTTATGGGGATGTGGGCCCTCCCCGTCGATATGCAAAAAGACCTCTCGAACGCAGCCCGGACCCGCGGGACCGGCCGGGCCTCACTCGCAGGCACTCTCGGTGTGCTCGCCGTCCTGCTGGCGACCGTCGCGGTCGCGAGCTACCCCCGCGTCGCCGTGGGGGCCACGGTCGGGGTCGCCGCGACAGCGTTGCTCCGGCGGTGGTACACCCAGGCCGGCACGCTCGACACGCCCTCGGCCGCCGAGCGGGGCGCCGACAGCGGGCACGGTCGGACCGAGCAGCGGGACACGCGGCTTGCGAACGGCCGGAGTTAGGTCGCTGAATCGATAGCCTGGTCCAGGTCCGCGATGATGTCGCCGGTCGATTCCAGGCCGACCGAGAGCCGGACCATGTCGGGACTGACGCCGGCGGCCCGCTGTTCGTCCTCGGTGAGTTGCTGGTGGGTGGTCGAAGCGGGATGGATGACGAGCGTCTTGGCGTCGCCGACGTTCGCGAGCAGCGAGGCGAGTTCGGTGTTCTCGACGGTCGCCTGTGCGGCGTCGTATCCGGCTTCGAGCCCGAAGGTGATCATCCCACCGTAGCCGCCCTCGAGATACTCGCTCGCGAGGTCGTGGGTCTCGTGGTCCTCGAGCCCGGGGTAGGTGACCCACGCCACTTCCGGGTGGTCACGGAGGTGTTCGGCGACGGCCATCGCGTTCTCGCAGTGGCGGTCCATCCGCATCGGCAGGGACTCGACGCCCTGCATCGTCTGCCAGGCGTCGAAAGGGGACTGCTGGTTGCCCAGGTCCCGGCAGCCCCGGGCGACCGCGGCGTAGGTGAACGCGGCCTCGCCGAAGCGCTCGCGGAAGTTGACACCGTGGTAGGCGGGGTTGTCGGCGGCGACCTCGGGGAACCGGTCGGCGTGTTCGTCCCAGGGGAACGAGCCGCCGTCGACGAGTGCCCCGCCGACAGTCGTCCCTGAACCGTGGAGCCACTTTGTCGTCGACTCCCAGACGAGGTCGGCCCCCCGCTCCAGGG
>CAZOWU010000085.1:0-8878 GCA_964583735.1 uncultured Halobacteriales archaeon
ACGGCTGGGTGGTCGCGGTGCGGTCGGTCGAGTCCCGCGACGGGATGACCGCCCGTGCCCAGGAGGTCGACTGGGAGACCCTCCAGCGCATCCAGTCCCGGATCACCGGGGAAAACGAGACCGTCTCCCGGGTGCTCTACGACGTGACTCACAAGCCGCCCGCGACCATCGAGTACGAGTGAGGGACAGCCCTGGACAGCAGGACAGAGCGGGCCTGTGGGCGGTAGAGAGCGAGACACCTATCCGAAAGCGCAACCTCGAGTCGGATATGAGAGTTATCGTCGCCGGTCACGACGAGCACGACATGGCGGCCGCCATCGAAGCGGAGGGCCACGAGGTGGCACGGGTCGACGTGGCCAACCGGCCAGCCCTGGAGGAGGCCGGCGTGCTCGAAGCCGGCGCGTACATGCTTACCGAAGTCCGGCAGGCCACTTCCATCCCGGTCGCCATCGACCTCAACGGGGACCTGAAAGTCGTCGTCTACGACACCGAATCGCTCCCCGACTTCGCCCGCGGGCAGGCCGACCTCGTGGTCGACCCGAACCTGCTCGACCCGGACGCCGTCGCGGCGGAGCTCTAGACGCGCGTTCCGGAGGTGTCGACACCACCCTCGCGCTCCTCCTCGGCCCGGCGGGCGGCGTCGGCGATTCGGGCGGAGCCACGGTCGACGAATGGCGTGCCGTGGCCCTGGCAGGCCACCGCGAAGTCCCCGGCCCGGTCGGCAAAGTCGACGAGGCTGTCGCGAACCCGGTCCGTGTCGTAGTTGAGATACCACGACGGAAGTTCGAACCGGCCGTCGGATTCCACGACGAGGTCGCCGAGCAGGCCGAGCGAGAGCTCCTCGCTGACGAAGGCGGTGTGGCCGGGCGTGTGGCCGGGCGTGTGGTGGGCGGTGAAGGAGCCGACAGTGTCGCCGTCGGCGACGGTCTCGATGGGCAAGTCCGGCGTCGAGCGGGTCAGGTCCAGCGCCCGCTGGAGAATCCCCTTCCGATTCCCCCAGGGCGGGCGCTCGTCGCCGCGGAGGTAGGCAGCATCCTCGGCTCCGATGTAGACGGTGGCGTCGACCCCCCCGAGCCTGTCCAGCCCGCCGACGTGGTCGATGTCGAAGTGTGTGACGATGACCCGCTCGATGTCGCCGACGCTGCCGACCTGTGAGATGGCCCGCGCAAGCCGTGAGCGGTGCCAGGGCATCCCGGCGTCCACGAGGGTCAGTGCACCGTCGTCGACCAGGAATGCGTTGGTCCCCTGCAAGTCGACCCACCAGCTGTCGTCGGTCAGGGTCGTCACCATACCGCTCTGTTGGGGCCGAGCGGGCAAAAGGGGCGGGACCCGGAACAGGAGCCGGGCCGCCGTTCAGGCGTCGTCGGGTGAGTCGTCCCGGGTTGCCTCGTCGACGATTGCCTCGGCCTCGGCGAGGACGAGCCCGTCGACGCCGTGGCGCGCGGCGTCGGGGTCGCCCGGCAGGCAGAAGACCGGAACCGGACCGACCAGCCCGGCGGTCACTCGCGCGCGGACGACAGCCGTCCCCTCCCGCTCGTGAGCGAGGACCCGGTAGAGTTCGCCGAAGCCGTCCATGCGCCTGTCGAGCAGTGGTTCGACGGCCTCGGGTGTCACGTCGTCGGGCCCGACGCCGATCCCCCCGAAGGTGACGACTGCTGCCACATCCGGGCGGTCGACCTGGTCGCCGACGGCCGACTGGACGGCGTCGGCGGTAGCCTCGACGCTGCGGCGCGTGACGACGCTCGCCTCGGTCCCGTCCAGTGCTGTCATCGCGACGTCGGCCGGGTCGAGTTCATCCGCCGGCGCGCCGACTGTCACGAGTGCGTACGTCATTCCGTCGGGCGCGGCGCTGTCGTCATCCGCTCCTTCGCCTTCTTCGCCGCTCGCGTCGTCGTCGGCTGTGTTCGCTGCCGGGGCCGCCGGCTCGTCGTCGGTGGCTGCGTCGCTCCCGCTGTCGGCTGCCCCGGTACCCACCTCCTCAGCTCCGTCCTCGCTTTCGTCCCCGCTCCCGTCCTCGCTTCCGTCCCCGCTTTCGTCCTCGCTCCCGTCCTCGCTTTCGTCCCCGCCGAGGGTCCGGCGCGTGTCGCGGGACTGGAAGTCCACCATGTCCAGGTCTGGGACGCGGAGGTACAAAAGTTCAGTAGTACAGCAGGTCCTCGACCAGTCTGTCGAGGTCGCCGTCGCCGACCCAGGCCGGTTCCCGTGCGTCGACACTCGCCCACGCCGAGAACCTGGTGACGACCAGGTAGTGTCGCCGTCTGGGCTCGCCGTCGACGCGCTGGGTGACCACCCGGTGTTCGACCACCTGCTCGGGGCGGCCCGTCGAGGCGTCGAGGACGACCCGCACACGCGTTTCCGGATGGACCGCCTTCGCCTCCATCGGAACGGTCGCGAAGACCGCCTCGGGGTCGTCGATACCGACGACAACCGTAGAGTCGTTGCGCGAGCGGACCGCCCAGCCGCCGCCCCGCGGCGAGAGGTAGGGCCGATAGAGCCCCGCCAGGCTCTCGTTGGGGTCGAGGGTGTTCGTCCGGTTCCAGGAGACGCCCGCGGCTCCGGCCGGGAGCATCACGGACCGGTTTCCAACGGGCTCCGCGGGGAGCACGGCGGGGTTGGGGCTGAACCGGTAGCCCTGTGCGACGAGACTGTCGTCGGCGTACTGGACCACCTGGACCGGCCCGTCGACCGACACCTCGGCGCGGAACCGTTGCCCGAACAGCGAGGAGTCGTCCGGCATTCCCTGCCAGCGCACGAAGTTCGCCGCGTACTGGTAGCTGCTGAACTCCCTGACGGTCTCGTAGGTGGCGTACCGGGTCCGGGTCCCGTTGTCGAGCAGGTACACCCGCGACACCTGGCGGTGGTCGACCTCGCGGAGCTGGTCGGTCACGTCGTCCATCACTGCGGGCCCGGCCCGGTCGGTGTCCACCGGGTCCCAGGGGACCGAGCGGTGGACGTCGGTGACCAGCACCCAGGGAACCGCCGGTGCGAGCACGAGGACGCCGATGGCGAGCAGGACCGCCCAGTGGTCCCGGAGCAGCCCAGCCCCCGCACGGAGTGTCCCGGGGCGCGTGTCGGAGTCGGGCGCCCCCGCAGCGTCGTCAGTACCCCCACCGCCGCTCATCTGCTCCCTCCACGGGAGAGGGTACACAGCGTCGTGGCCGTCCGGGTCGAGGCGACGGTCACGCGGAGGCGGTCCCGGTCGGCCTCGACCGGGACAGTGAGGCTGTCGCCGGGTTCGACCGGGTAGGCGCCCCGTGCCTGTCCGGGTGCGAGCGTCGAGGCCCACAGTGTCGTCCCCTCCGCTGTCCCGGCAACCGAGAGGTTCACCGCCCAGTCGGCGGTGACCGCGTGGCCGGCGTCCACGGTGACGGTGACTGCGCCATCGTCCCAGGTGGCGTCACAGAGCACCCGCGGGGGCTCCTCTGGCAAGTCCGCCGGCGGGTGGGCGGCGGGGAGCACGGCCTGGCAGCCACTCAGCGCGACGAGCAAAGCGAGCAGGGCGGACAGGGCGCGTCGCCGCATACTGGCATCACGGGGCGGCGGGGCAAATCTCTGTCTCCCGGTGCTCGGGGCACGAGGGAAGCCACACAGTCCGACCCACCCTCCCCGCCGGCCACCGTCAGTGTTTTTCACGGGCCACCCTACCTCCCGCGTATGCAGGCAGTTCAGTTTACCGAGCACGGCGGACGGGACGTCATCGAGTACGGCGAGTTTCCTGACCCGGAGACAGCCGACGACGAGGTACTGGTCGACGTGAAGGCCGGCGCGTTGAACCACCTCGACATCTGGACCCGGCGCGGGCTGCCGACGATCAACGTCGAGATGCCACACATTCCCGGCAGCGACGCCGCCGGCGTCGTCGAGGCTGTTGGCGCGGACGTCACGCGCTTCGAGGAAGGCGACGGCGTCGCGGTCGCCTCCGGCCTCTACTGCGGGGAGTGTGAGTTCTGTCGGGACGGGGAGACGACACTCTGCAAGCGCTTCCAGATCCTGGGCGAGCACACCCGCGGCGTCCACTCCGAACTCGCCGCTGTCCCTGCCGAGAACCTCGTCCCCGTCCCCGAGCACGTCGACTGGGAGACCGCCGCGGCCGCGCCGCTGGTCTTCCAGACTGCCTGGCGGATGCTGATCAACCGGGGGGAGGTCGGTCCCGGCGAGTCGGTGCTGGTGCTGGGCGCGAGCGGGGGAGTCGGCCACGCTGCCGTCCAGATCGCCGACTACGTCGGCGCGGAGGTCTACGCCACCGCGTCCACCCAGGAGAAACTCGACTACGCCGCGGAGGTCGGCGCCGACCACACGATCAACTACGAGGAGGATGACTTCGCACGCGCCATCCGCGACGCGACGGACGGGCGCGGCGTCGACGTCGTGGTCGACCACGTCGGCGCCCAGACCTGGCAGGACTCGCTGGCCAGCCTCGCGAAGGGCGGGCGCGTGCTCACCTGCGGGGCGACCACCGGCGGGAACCCCGAGACCGACCTCAACCGTATCTTCTGGAACCAACTCGAGGTCATCGGGTCGACGATGGGCACCCCCGGCGAGGTCGACGACGTCCTCGAACTGGTCTGGGATGGGGCCTTCGGGCCCCGCATCCGGGACACGCTGCCGATGAGCGAGGCCGCCCGCGCCCACGAGATGATCGAGGGGCGGGAAGGCTTTGGCAAGGTCGTCGTGGTCCCCGACAGCGAGTACTGAATGGCCGACGACTCTCCGACGGAGCACAGCCGGGTCGAGCGCGGCACGGGGAGCGGTAGCGCCGGCCAGGAATCCAGTGCTGGCGCAGGGACTGAGTCAGGTGGGCCCGACCCGACCGCTCCAACGGACCCGGACGGTGACGCCTACATCCACGACCCGGAGGGCGTGCGGCCACACCAGGCCCCGCCCAGCGAGTCGGGGTTCGACTGGCGTGGCTGGTTGCTGGTCGGCGTCATCCTGTTTTGCTTTCTGGTGGTGCCGGCGACCATCCTCTTTCTCCCGCAAGCCCAGGGATTCATCGCGTCACTGGGGCTGACGTTGCGGGACGCCTACCTCGTCTTGCCGCTGATCCCCGCATTTCTGCTCGGCGCAGTGGCGGTGTGGGCGGCAGTCAGGTCACGGACGTAGCCGCCGGGGAAGGCGCAGGGGGAGCCACCACTGGAGACGAACGAGGAGAGCCGCCGCTGGAGACGACGTGACGGGCTGGCAGGGACAACGGGCAGCGGGAACCTCGCGGGCGTAAGCCGACAGAGGAGTAGCCGGTGCTCACTCCCGGACGTCCCGGCGCATCGCGATCTCGAACCACGGGCACAGGCGGAGTTGGCGGTACCACCGGGGGTTGCGATGCAGGCGCTCGTATGGGGCCCACAGCAGTCCGGCGACCTCTGCGTCGTCGGGCGCGAGCGCGGTGTCCGAGAGGGTTGCACGCAGCACTGCACATACCTCGTGTTCGACGCCCTCGTCGAGGTAGTAGCGCTTGTACTCGAAGCGGTCGATGACCTGGAGGTCGTCGTACTGCTCCGGCGTCACGCCGAGTTCCTCCTCGAGACGCTGCTCGGCGGCTTCGACCTGTGTCTGTCCGTCGACGGGGTGGGAGGCGACCGTCCCGTCCCAGTAGGTGTCCCACAGCCGCTTGTCCGGACTCCGCTGTGCGAGCAGGATCCGTCCCTCGCCGTCGAACAGCAGCGTGGTGAAGGCGCGGTGGCGGATCCCCTCGCCCGTGTGGGCGTCGAGTCTGTTGACTAGTTCCTGGGGGTTGTCGTCGGCATCGACGGCGATGACGTCCTCGCCCGCGTTCGCGCGTGACAGGCCGCCGGCCGCCTCCTCGGCAGTCATTGCGCCACACAACGGGCAGGATCCACAAACCGGCTTCGGTTGCGGACGAACGCGTTACCCGAGTCGCTCGTTGAGGATCAGCCGGGTCTTTGTGTTGATGACCTCGTCGAGTTCGCGGACACCGGTGATCATGTCGTTGAGCGCCGAGGTGTCGGCGGCGTCGACCACGACGACGATGTCCTCCTCGCCGGAGACCTGCCAGACAAAGTCGACCTGGTGCCACTCGGCCAGCCGCCCGGTCAGCCCCTCCGTGCGGACGTCGACGTCGACGCTGACCTCCACCATCGCCTTCACGTTGCCCGTTCGGGTCGAGACAGTGAAGCGCTCGATAACGCCGTCCCCGACCAGCTGCTCGACGCGGTTGCGGATCGTCCCCTCGGAGGTGCCGACCTCGTCGGCGATCTCGGTGTACGGTGTTCGAGCGTCCCGGCGGAGAATGTCGAGGATCGCCCGGTCCAGGTCGTCCATCGAGGTGTGTCTCTATCGGCGGTCGGTACTTCAACGCTACGAATTTCGTAGCTCACCTTCGAAAGCAACGCTTATCTGCCGGAGTGTGATACGCATCTCGTAATGTCGGACGCCTACGTCGCCATCGAGGGCGAGCGCGTCATCGAGGCGCGCGGTCGCTCGCCGGGCACCACACGCGGGGAACTGGTCTTCACCACGGCCTATACGGGCTACGAGGAGAGCCTAACAGACCCCAGCTACAGGGAGCAGGTACTGACCTTCTCGTATCCCCTGATCGGCAACTACGGCGTCCGCGAGGAGCGATTCGAATCCGACAGCGTCCAGCCCAACGGCGTCGTCACCCGCGAGATGACCGACGACGTCGCCGAGTGGCTCCGCGAGGAGGGCGTCCCAGGTGTCGACCACCTCGACACCCGCGAAGTCGTCACCGAGATCCGTGACGAGGGGGCGATGAAGTGCGGGGTCGCTGCCGGCTCCGACGCCACCGAGGAGGATGCCCTGGCCGAACTCCGGCAGTGCAAGCACATGTCCGAGCACCGCGATATCGGCAAGCAGGTCTCCGTCGACGAGGCAGGCGTCCACAACCCCGAGGGCGACGGGGTGCGGGTCGCACTGGTCGACTGCGGCGCGAAAGGGTCGATAACCGACTCGCTGGTCGAGCGGGGTGCGGTCGTCCACCAGCTCCCATACGACGCGACGGCCGCGGACGTGGCCGCCGTCGACCCGGACCTGCTGTTCATCTCGAACGGCCCCGGCGACCCGGAGAACTTCGAGCAGGCCGGCGAGGTCGTCACGGAGTACGTCGGGGACCTGCCGCTGGCGGGGATCTGCCTTGGTCAGCAGGTCGTCGCCAACGCGCTGGGTGGACAGACTGAAAAGATGGAGTTCGGCCACCGCGGCGTCAACCAGCCCGTGCGGGACCTGCGGACCGACCGCGTCGTGATGACGACACAGAACCACGGCTACACCGTCGCTGACCCCGGCGAGCAACTCGACGTCACGCAGGTCAACGTCAACGACGACACTCCCGAGGGGCTCGAGAACGGCGACCTGGGGATCATCACCCGGCAGTACCACCCCGAGGCCAATCCCGGGCCCAACGACTCGCTCGACTTCTTCGACGACGTGCTCGAGCTCGCGGGCGGCGAGAGCTGAGCGCCGACCGACGGACTCGTTCGCCCGCTACGTCTCCTCGACGCTGCGGGCGATACCGGTCGTTGCCGGTTCGCCGCCGTAATCCGTTACGCCGCCGTGGACCTCGACAGACAGCGTGTCGCCGTCTTTCCTGACACCTTTGAACGATTCCCGGAACGTCCCGTCACACCGGTCCGGGGGACCGAAAAGGAGCTTCGCGGCGACGTCGCGCTCGGATTTGGCGACGAGCGTCAGTGGCGACTCCCCGAGGAGTTCGTCCTGTCTGTACCCGAAAATATCGGTGAACTTCCGGTTGACGTAGGCCAGCTCACGGTCCTGGACGACGAACACGCCGGCGACGCCCTGCTCGACGAGGCGTTGGTACCACGAGAGGGCGTCCCAGAACTGCTGTTGGGTGCGGTACTGGTCGACAGCGTTCTCGATGCGGTTGGAGAGCACCTCGTACTGGTCGGCACCGCCGCCTTTCTGCATGTAGTCGGTCACGCCGGCAGCGATGGCCTCGCTCGCGATCTCCTCGCTGCCCTTGCCGGTGAAGAGCACGAAGGGAAGGTCGGGGTACCGGTTCCGGACGATCTCCAGAAACTCGAGCCCGTCCGTTCGGGGCATCTGGTAGTCGCTAATGATGCAGTCGAACTCCCCGTCGGCGAGCAGGTCGAGCGCCTCGACCACGGTTGACGTGGTGACCACCTCGAAGTCGTCGTTGATGCGCTCGAGGAACATCGACGTGGTGTCGACGATTCCGGGGTCATCGTCGACGTGGAGCACCCGCACCGGGTCCCGCTCCTTGATCTCCGCGAGCGGCGTCGGGACCTCGAGTGTCCGTTCCTCGGTCGACTCGAAGTTCCCGCTCCGGGCGAAGGTGGAGTGTTCCTGCACACCGCGCCGGCTCGTCCGGAGGGCCTCGCGGGAGATTCGGGCGATCCCCAACTGTTCGTCACTGGCCATCGGTAACCCCACCCAATCTGGCCTCGCTGCTGGCGGTCCGGCCGTCCCCTTTTGGGGCGCCGTTGGCTCGCCCGGCCGGCCCAGGCCGCGGCTCAACGACGCCACGCAAGCGGAGTGCGGAGGGGTTCTGGCAGCGTTTGCGTATTGACCGTAGTTCTGACATGTCTCCCAGTCCTTACGAAATATGATGGTGGCGGCGATAAAACAGTAATGGTCGACTCACGGCTCGATATCGCGAATCTAGGCCCTACTTATTTGCTTCTGGGGCGTGAAAAGCAGGTATACACCACTCTGAACAGGGTAATGCCTCCGTTTTCTGCCGGCCATAAGATTTAATATGTAAGAAATTATCAGAAAAACTTAAATTAAGCCCACCTTATGATTAAGATGTACTATGGAAGACAGCAAGGTCGCTTCGTACCTCGCAGAGCACCCGAAAATGATCGGCGTCCTCGCAACCGCGCTGCTGCTGCTCTCGCAGGCGGGGGCTGTTGCGGCG
>CAZOWU010000086.1:0-8842 GCA_964583735.1 uncultured Halobacteriales archaeon
GGTCGGTCAGCCCGGTCATCGGCGTCGTGTTGATGGTGGCCGTGACGGTCGTGCTGGCAGCCACGACCGCCGCCTTCGTCTTCGGCTTCGGCGACCGGGTCAACACGACCACCCCCCAGACGAGCTTCTCGACGAAGTACACCGCAAGTCCCGACGGGTCGACCGACAGCTGGGGCCACTCCTATGGGGATGATTTCGACAGCGACGGGACCAGCGAGACCGGGGAGCTGGACGTCGCGTTCACGAGCGGCGAAGGGATCGACGCCGAGCGGGTCAGCGTCAGCTACCCCGGCGGGGCAAACGAGACAGCGGGAAGCGCCAACCCCTACACCGCCGGTAGCCAGGTCGGCGCGGGCAATAGTTTCAGACTCGCGGTCGCACCCGGCGATACGGTGCGGGTCGTCTGGACGGCCCCTGGCGGCGAGCGGACCGCGACGCTGACGGCCGTGGACGTGCCGAGCTGAGCCGGACGGGCCGGAGTCCCGAGCCGAACCCGGCCACCGTGGACGGGAGCCACCCTTTTGTTCGCGGGTCGCCTCGAAGCGACCGATGGAGCGCTCGCGGGCCGCCGTCTACGCGACGGTTGCGGTCATCGTCCTGGTGACGGTCGCCAGTGGCCCGCTCATCGGTGCCGTCACCGTCCCCGAAGGTGGGGTCTCGGGGCCGGCCCCCGGCACCGGCAACGCGACGGTCTCGGTGGTCTCGATGCCCGACCAAGTCACGCTCGAGCCCGGGGCGTACGACACCGATGTCTACTATCTGGAGGTGCCCGACGCCGTCCTCGACGTCTCCGCGGTGACCGGCAAGCCCGTGCTCACCTACTCGCTGAGCGTGCCCGGGCTGAAGAGTCGCTCGTCGGTCTTTTTCCTCCAATCCGGCGAGCAGGGCCGGAAGGAGCTCTCGATGGCCCGGCTGAGTTTCGACCCCGCGGAGGTCGGCAAGGAACAGTACACCGGCGAACTCCGGCTAGTGTTGCGCGGCTCCGGGGGGGAACTGACGCTGTACCGCGAGCCGGTCGTCGTCGAGGTGGCGGAGTGAGCCGATGGCTGCGGCATCTACCCTCCGCCCTCGCTGCCGACGGGGCCGGTGAGACAGGTTTTTGCCCGGCCTGACAGTATCGCGGGTATGGACCGGCTCGCGGACTCGCTGCGGGAGACGCCGATCGTCGAGAAGGAAGGCTACCACTACTTCATCCACCCGGTCAGCGACGGTGTCCCCAAGCTCAACCCCGAGCTGTTGCGGGAGATCGTCGTCCGGATCGTCCGCAAGGCCGACATCGACGACGTGGACAAGATCATCGCCCCAGAGGCGATGGGCATTCACATCTCCACCGCCGTCTCGCTGATGACCGACATCCCCGTCGTCGTCGCCCGCAAGCGGGAGTACGGCCTCGACGGGGAAGTCGCGCTCTCGAAGGCGACGGGCTACGAGGAGTCGGAGATGTTCATCAACGACGTCGCCACGGGCGACCGTGTGGTTGTCATCGACGACGTGCTCTCGACGGGCGGGACGCTGGCCGCCCTCCTCGACGCGCTCGCCGGGATCGGGGCCGAGGTCGTCGACACCGTCGCCGTCATCAAGAAAGTCGGCGGAGAGAACGCCATCGACGAGGCCGGCTACCACGTGAAGACACTGATCAACGTCGACATCCAGGACGGCGAGGTCGTCGTCGTCGACGAGCAGGGCGACGGCTGACGCCCGTCTGGCACCCCGTTCCGGTCGGCGGGACCGGTCTCCATTAGCCGGTGGTACAACGAGCAAAGACACGTGCGTTCTCCTCACCGGCGCGAGCAGGGGCATCGGCCGCGCGACGGCACTGCGTCTGGCCGGCGACCACGGCGTCGCGGTCGGGTACAACGAGTCGAGCAAGGCCGGCCCCGTCGAGACCGACGTGAACGACGAGATCCTCGCGTACCTGGAGTCGGTGGAGTTTCGCGGCCACGGGAACGTCGACACCCACCTCCCGCAGTACGCCTGTGAGCCCGAGACCGATCCCGACGGCGCCGGCCGCCGGGACCCGCTCCTCGGGCAACAGCGCCAGCGCCCACAGCGAGGTGACGATGGGGACGAGACTCTGCATGATCGCGGCCACGCCGCTGGCGACGGTCTGCTGGCCGACGAACAGAAACCCGTTGGCGCTGACCAGGAAGACCCCGCCGGCGACGACGGCGGCGTCCGCGGGGGCGGTCGGCCGCCAGTCGGCTCCCCGGACCAGCGCGTAGCCCAGCAACACCACCGCGGCGACGTCGTACCGGAAGGCCGCGAACAGAAGCGGCGCCAGCGACTCCAGTCCAACGGCGATCGAGAGGAAGGAAAAGCCCCAGACGGCGGCCAGCGTGACGAACGCGCCGACGGTCCGGAGGCGACTGTCCACGGGCCGGATGCGCGTCCCCCGGCATTATGACCGGCGGTTCCGGCAGGACCCCGAGACCGGGAGACTGCCGGCCGCAACGGCGTGTATAACTGAGTTGTAGTAGTTAGTTATAAATCGGTCCGGCGACACGGTCCAGGTATGGCCTTCAGTGACCGACTACTCGAGGACGGCGCGGAGACCTGGGAGGCACAGAAAACCCACCCGTTCGTCGTCGAACTCGCAGAGGGGACACTGGACGAGGCGGCCTTTCGCCACTGGGTGAAACAGGACTACCGGTACCTGCTTGACTACGCCCGGGTGTTCGCGCTCGCGGGCACGAAGGCGCGCACCGAGCCGGCGATGACCGGGCTGATAGAGGTCGCCCACACCGTCCTCGACCACGAGATGGACCTGCACCGCGACTTTGCCGCCGAGTGGGACCTCTCCCCCACAGACCTGGAGGCCGTCCGGAAGGCGCCGACCTGTGTCGCTTACACCAACTTCCTGGTCCGGACGGCCTACGAGGGCTCGTTTCCCGAGGTGGTCGCGGCGGTCTACCCCTGTGGCCAGGGGTACCTGGATATCGCCGACCACATGGCCGACCTGGCCACCAGGGAGCATCGCTATACCCCGTTCATCGAGAAATACACCGGCGAGGAGTTCCGGGAATCCGTCGCCTGGATGCGTGAACTCCTCGACCGCTGTGGGGAGCAGTACCCCGGCGAGCGCGAGGCGATGCGGGAGGCCTTCCTGACGAGCGCCCGCCTCGAACACGAGTTCTGGGAGATGTGTTACACACGGGAGGACTGGAGCGTGTGATAGTGATTGCTGCGATTATTCTCGTGACCGGGTCACAGATATCGGTGTGTCACGGGGTGTAGCACACAGTTTGCGTTGTCATACTGCCGGCTGTACGTCTGTGAAGAATCTCGCCGTACCGGGGTGGCAAATATCTTCACGAAGGGACAGCCGGCAGTATCAGAGCGGTACAGACTCGCAGTAATCACTACGAGTGGCCATCCTGGGCGCTCCCGCGTGGCTACTGGAACCAGACGACCCGCCACTCGCCGTCCTCCGGCGCGACGAGCCACTCCTGTGTGAACTCCCCGACCGCCAGCAGGTCGTCGCTCAGCGAGACGGTGACGACCGCATTCTCTCCGGTGAGTGCGTCTATCTCCGCCCGCCGTGTCCAGTTGGCCAGGAGTCCGAACCGCTCCGCGAGTGCTGTGGCGTCGACGTCCTCCGCGACGACCTCCGTCCGACCGAGGTCCTGGCGCCGGAGCCCGGCAAAGAACCGGGGGGCGTAATCGGCGACGTACGGGAGGGGCGACGCGCTGTGGGAGGTGGCCGTGACGGCCTCGTCGAGTCGCCCTCCTTCGGCCGAACTCACCTGGCGGAACAACTTCCTGACGGCCGCTGTTGGGCTGTTCCTGTCGTCGAACCAGACCAGTCGCCACTCGCCGTCCTCCGGCGCGACGAGCCACTCCTTGGCGACGCTCCCGCCGATTATCTCCTCGTTTTCGAGCGTGACTGCCACGACCGCGTTGTTCCCGGCGAGTCGCGTTATTCCCTCCTCGCCGGCCGCCGCGGCGAAAAAGTCCGAGATGGCACGGATCCGTTCGGCGTCGATATCCGCCTCGACAACCTCGGTGTCGACGAGTTCCTGGCGCAGTGTGCCGGTAAACGCCAGCGGAGTGTCCGCCGCGAGGCGCGAGAGCGGTGACACGCTGTGTGTGAGGTCGGGGACCTGCTGGGCAAACGTCTCACTGTCTTCAGCCGCACGCGCACGGCGGTAGTATTCCCTGAGGACTGCCGCCGGTCCGTCCGGTCCGGTAGCAGCGGCGATGGAGGGGGAGCCAGCCGTGAGTGCGAGGACCGATGCACCGCCAACCGAAAGGAACGTTCGACGTTCCATACAGCCGAGCAGGAAGCAACGTAATAAAACGGTTTTTTGAATTGTCACCCGAAGCTGTCCCAATTTCGTCCCGAGTCGTGGGGTCACCGAGTCCGTCGCCGGGTGCTGTGTGGGCTGTGGCCTCGTGTGAACCTCCGCCGCTATCGCCCACTCACGGAACGCGCCGAGATGAAACTCGGCGCGTGGCACAGTTCGAGAAGTAGCGGGAGGTGGATTTGAACCGCGCCGACGTCGCTCCCGCCGGTCGCTCGTCGTCAGGTGCAGATCCACATTGCGACTTCACACCGGAGCACGCGCCGAGATGAAACTCGGCGCGTGGCACAGTTCGAGAAGTAGCGGGAGGTGGATTTGAACCACCGGTCTGCGGGTTATGAGCCCGCCGGAATCTCCTGGCTATCCCATCCCGCTACCCGCTCGTAGCCGAGTCCCCCGGTTAAGGATTGCGTTTCCCCTCGGTCGGTTTCACTCGCGGTGGACCCGCCAGGTGAACAGGCTCTCGAAGGTGTAGTTGACCACCATCCCCACGGCGATGCCCCCGCCCTTCGCGGCGACCAACCAGAGGTTGATCCCCGCCAGGAGGACAGTCACCGAAAAGCCACGGAAGATAGCGATGAAGACGACAAACTGCGTGAGACTCCCCGCCGCGCGAACGCCGTGTGAGCGGACCAGCCGGCCCACCAGCGACCGCCCGTCACCCGAACCGTGCTCCGCGAAGGTCCAGTTCTCGTTGATCGCGAACATCACGAGAATAGCCGTCTCGATCCCGACGAGTGTCGCCACCTCCGGCAGGACACCCAACTGGGTCAAAGTGACGAGTACGGTCGTGTCACAGACCGCGCCGACAACACCCACCGAGACGAACTTGCCGAATCGGACCCGCGAGCGCAGCGCGTCGGCGACAGTCATCGGTCCGGCGAGTCCTGTTCGACCAGCGCTGGAGACTCCTTGCGCCGGGCGGCGATGGCGCTGTGAACGGAGCTGTCCCGCAGGCGCTTGGCGCGGTGGCGGGCCGCGAGCAGCGCCCGGCCAAGGCGCAGGGAGTCCCGCACCGGGGAGACCGTCGAGCCGGGGCGGTCGTCCCACCGGACCGGGATCTCCGCGACCTCGCAGTCGAGCGCGCCGGCAATAGCCACCAGCTCGACGTCCCAGGCGAACCCGGGTTCGTAGAGGTGCTGGCGGACCCGGCGCCACCCCTCGGCGGTGATGGCCTTCGCGCCACACTGGTAGTCGTAGAGGTCGATGGTCAGCAGCCGGCGAGCCAGCCACGCGAACCCGTCGCCGAGGTAGCGCCGGGCGAACGTCTGGTGGCTCTCGACGGTCGCGCCGGGGTGGCGCCGCGAGCCGACGGCCAGGTCCGCGGTGCCGTCCCGCACCGCCGCGACCACGTCCGCGACCGACGCCGCGGGAGTCGCGCCGTCGGCATCGGCAAAGGCCAGCACGTCCGTACCGAGCGCCTCGAAGCCGTCGGTGACGGCTGCGCCCTTCCCCCGGCGGTAGGGGACGGTGCTGACCGCCACACCGTGGGGAACGGCCTCCATCGCCGATTCGACAGTCTCCGCGGGCGCGTCGAGCTCGACCCGGAGGGCAGCAGGGTCGGTATCCGTCTGGAGGGTGCCGAGATACGAGACCAGTTGGTCCACGTCGGGGCGGTATGCGGGGACGACGAGACCGACGGAACTCATCACCGGCAGTCTGCCCGGGCGGATAAAAAACCGTTCGACTCCCGGAGCGGGCGGCCGGACGTCCGGACTCCTGTCGGTGACGCCCGCCTCCCGGCAAACTACTTGTGGGCGACCCGCGACAACCGACCCATGGAGATGGATGTCGGCGTCATGCTCGGTACGTTCGGGGAACAGGCGACCAGGGAGAACATCGAGCGGCTGGCGGCGGCGGCGGACGACTGGGGATTCGACGCGGTGTGGGTGGGTGACCACGTCACCCTCCCCGCGGAGGTCCCGGACACCTATCCGTTCTCGCCCTCGGGCGAGGCACCCTTCGACATCGCGCAGGACGTCTACGACTGCTTCGGCGTGCTCTCGTATCTCGCGGGCGTCACCGACGGCGTCGACCTCGGGACGAACACCTGCATCGTCCCCTACCGCCACCCGGTCGTGCTCGCCCGCAGCGCCCTCACGGTCACACAGCTGAGCGGCGGCCGGTTCGACTTCGGCGTCGCCCCGGGGTGGCTGGAGACCGAGTTCGAGGTGCTCGACGTCCCCTTCGAGGAGCGTGGCTCCCGAACCGACGAGTTCCTCGACCTCTTCGAGCGCGCACGCGAGGAGCCGGAACTCGGCTTCGAGGGGCCACACCACACCTTCCAGCGGACTGGCTTTCACCCGACGCCGCCCGAGGGGTGCCCGAAGGTCTGGGTCGGCGGCCGCTCGGGCGCCTCCTTCCGCCGCCTCGCGGAGTACGGCGACGGCTGGACGATCTTCTGGGACCGCCCCGACGCCGTCGCCGAGACCCGCGAGCGGATCATGGCCGCGTGGCACGATTTCGACCGCGCGGGGACACCGGAGATAGCGGTCACCCGGGCGACCCAGGTGGGGACCGACACCGACCGCGACACCAGTCGTCCCCTCGTCGGCGAGGCTGACGACATCGTCGACGACCTCGCGGCATACGCCGACGCCGGCACTACGCGGGTCGTCCTCGACTTCTACACCCGCGACGTCGACGGGCAGCTCGAACAGCTCGAGCGGTGGAGCGAGCGTGTGTTGCCCCGCCTGTCGGAGCGGGACTCCCAGTCATGATGGCACGCCGGAGCCAGTCACAAGAGGTTTAGTCGGCGCCGCCTCTCCCCCGAACGATGGAGTACGGCCTCGTCGCGGGCTGGCTGGCGCTGTATCTCGTCTTGCTCCGGGCCGGCCAGCCCGTCGCCGCCCGCCTGCTCCCCTGGCACGGGAGCGGGCTCGCCCTCCCCGTCGCGCTGGCGGTCGTCTGGCTCGTGACCTTCTGGGTCGGCCACCTCGCGCTCGGCCCCGCAGTCTGGCTCGGGCTCGCGGTACTCGTCGGGGCAGCCGTCCTGCTCGACGTCCGGTCGGGCGCAGACCCGATTCCGGCAGGCTACCTGGAGGCCGCGGCCGTGTTCACCGTTGCTTTTCTCTTTCTGGTCGCGGTCCGGGCAGTCGACCCCGCGGTCGTCCCCGGCGGGGGCGAGAAGTTCCTCGACTTCGGCCTGCTGAAGTCGCTGGTGCGGGCCGACGCGCTGCCAGCGGAAGACATGTGGTTCGCCGGCCGTCCCTTCTCCTACTACTACGGTGGCCACCTCCTCGCAGCGGGGCTGACTCGCGTGACCGGCACCGCCGGCCGCTTCGCCTACAACCTCGCGCTGGCGGGGTTTTACGCGGCGCTGGTGACTGCCGTCTACGGGCTCGCCGGGCAGGTGGCCGCGAGCCGGGGGGCGTCCCGCCGGCTGGGTGCTGTTCTCGGGGCGTTTTTCGTTGGCGTGGCCGGGAACCTGCTGGCAGCCGGCCGGTTGCTGGTCTGGCTGGTCCCCGGCGGCGAGCGGGTCGCGGCCGCCCTCGGCGTCTCCGTCGAGGGACTCGCGGCCGGCCCCGGGGAGTTTAGCTACTGGTCGGCTAGCCGCGTCATCGTCGACGACCCAGCCGACTTCGCCACCTACACGCCCCCGAACGCGCCCACGATCAACGAGTTCCCGCTGTTTGCCTGGCTCAACGGCGACATGCACGCCCACATGATGAGCACCGCCTTCCTCGTGCTCGTCGCCGGGCTCTGTTTCTCGTACTACCGGACCGACGCCGGGCGGATGCGTCGGCGCCGGCTGCTCCTGCTGGGCGCGATTCCGGCCGTCGGCGGGCTGATTGCGGTCACGAGCACCTGGTCGTTCCCGAGTGTCGGCGGGCTGGTGCTCGTGACGGTCGTCCTCGCCCCCGCGAACCCGCGGCCACTCCTGCCTGCCCCCCTCCGCTCGCAGCTCGGAACCGGCGACGGCCTGTGGGGGGAACTCCGGCGGGTGGGCGTCGGGCTGCTCGCCGCCGGCGCCGTCCTCGTCCTCGGTGTGGTGTGGTCGCTGCCGTTCTGGGTGACCTCGGTGACCAGCCGGACCGTCGCCGTGTTTCCCGACCGCAGTTCGCTTGGGGAGTTGCTCGTGGTCCACGGGGTCTTTCTCGCGGTGTTCGCGGGCTACCTCTACGTCCGGGGGACGGACGCCCTCGGGACGCGCCGGACGCGGCTCGGGGCCGTCGCGAGCGTCGCGCTCGTGGGGGTCGCGGCGGCCCTCGACGTCGCGGCGCTCGGGCTGGTCGCGCCGCTAGTCGCGCTCGGGTGGCTGTTCGCCCGCCGACCCTCGCTTCCGGGGCTGGCGCCGGCGCGGGCCGACGGTGGGGGCGAGGGAGCCAGGACTGCTGGGGCAGACGACGGGAGCGCCGGCGAGGACGCGGGTGGAGGTGGCCGCCGCCCCGGGTTCGAGGCAGTCCTGCTGGTCGCCGGGGCGGGGCTGGTCGTCCTCGTGGAGTTCCTCTTCATCCGGGAGAACGTCGGTCGGATGAACACCGTTTTCAAGACCTACATGCAGGTGTGGGTGCTCTGGAGCCTCGCGGCGGGGGCGGCCC
>CAZOWU010000087.1:0-8657 GCA_964583735.1 uncultured Halobacteriales archaeon
CGACGATCCCCTTCTGTGTCAGCGGGCCGTTGTACTCAAGCACCTTGTAGACCAGCTTCGCGCTCGGGGGGAGGTCCGCGATCCCGCCCCCATCGGTTTCTGACATTACTGTGTTCTGTGCGCGCCGGCTGTATAAAGATTGAGGGATTGTGTCCACTACTCCCCGTGCTCGCCACCCGCCGCGTCCTCGGCTGTCGGCTCACCGTCGGCGCTGCCCAGCACCGACTCCCGCGGGAAGACCAGGAAGCCAACCAGCATCCCCGCCGCGCCACTGGCGCTCATCCCGACGCCGAGCCACAGCCGGCCGTGGAGGACGGTCGTCGCTGCCACGACCAGCCCGACAACGACCATGTACAGCCCGTACAGCAGCAGGGCTGTCCCGGCCGCGCCGGTCGCGGTTGCGACCCGTGCCTCGGGGTCACTCAGCGTGTCGACCGCGGCCCAGGTCACCAGCAACCCCGCGCCGCCGCCGTTGACCAGCAGGCTCCGCAGGATGTCGTGGCCTGTCGCGAGGTCCGCGAGCAAGCCGACCGCGCCCCCGGCAAACGTGACCAGCCCGACCAGAAACAGCAGCGGCGCCGTCACCGGCCGCGAGGACTCACCGCCCTCGCTCTCTCCCGAACCGTGGTCGTCGACAGTCGAGGGACTCTCGGCGGCCGGCACCGACGGCTCCGACCCGTCATCGGCCATACCGCTCCCACGCTTGGCCCGGGCAAAAAACCGCCGGGGCCGCGGTCACGGTCCGCGCGGTCGAATCGCCCGCACGCCAGAGACAGCAGGGAACGAACGGCTTTTGAGGACGGATAGCCCACCTGTGCGTATGGCTACCGAGAGCGGCGAGAGGTTCAGCCCGCACGTCCGCGGGATCACTGTCACCACCCTCGCGACGACCATGGGTTTGGTCGCCGGCGTCGGGTCCGCCCTGCTGGCCAGCGGTCCCACCGACCGGACCGGCCTCTTCCTGATGATCGGGGCGCTGTTGCTCCAATTACCGATCCTCCACCTCCTCGGGATCGACGTCAGCGAGTTCGGGATCAAGGACAACCTCTACGTCGCGTTCATGACGTTTGCACTCTGGTTTGTCACCTGGAGCCTGCTCCTGACAGCCGGCGCCGGGCTGTAACGATGGCCGACGACAGCATCGCCGTCGTCGACCTCGACAGGTGCCAGCCCGACCGCTGTAACTACGAGTGTGTCAACTTCTGTCCGCCCAACCGGACGGGCAAGGAGTGCATCATCACCCGCGAGGAGCGCTACGAGGCCGACGAACCCCACGCCGGCGGCCCCGACCAGGTGTGGATCTCCGAGGACATCTGTCTCGGCGAATCCTGTGGCATCTGCGTCAAGAAGTGTCCCTTCGACGCCATCCAGATCATCAACCTCCCGCAGGAGATGGACGACGAGCCGGTCCACCGCTACGGCGAGAACGCCTTCGGCCTCTACGGGCTCCCGGCCCCCCAGGACGGTCAGGTGACGGGTATTCTCGGCCCCAACGGGATCGGGAAGACGACGGCCGTCCGCATCCTCGCAGACGAACTCGCACCCAACCTCGGGCGGGTCGGTGACGAGCCCGACTGGGCGGCCATCCTCGAGGAGTACCGTGGGACTGCCCTCCAGGACTACCTGGAGGCGATGCGGGAGGGCGACGTGACTGTCGCCCGCAAACCGCAGTACGTCGACCAGATCCCCGACCAGTTCGATGGGACGACCCGAGCACTCCTGGAGCGGACCGACGAGCGCGGCGTGCTGGACGACCTGGTCGAGCGGCTCTCGATTGGTCCCGTGGTCGACCAGGACATCGACACCCTCTCGGGCGGGGAACTCCAGCGAGTCGCGCTGGCTGCGACGCTGGCTCGTGACGCCGACTTCTACTTCCTCGACGAGATCACCCCCTACCTCGACATCGGCCAGCGGATGACCGCCGCCCGGCTGGTTCGCGAACTCGCCGACGAGGGCGGCCGCTCGATGCTCGTCGTCGAGCACGACCTCGCGATCCTCGATTTGCTTGCGGACAACATCCACGTCGCCTACGGCGAACCGGGGGCGTTCGGCGTGATCACGACGCCAAAGTCGGTCACCAACGGGATCAACGAGTACATCTCGGGGTACCTGGAGGCCGAGAACATGCGCATCCGGGAGACCACAATCGAGTTCGAGGAACACGCCCCCCGGACGCAGGCGACCGGCGAGCCAGTCATCGAGTACCCCGCCCTCGCGAAGAGCTACGGCGAGGGGGAGTTCTCGCTGACCGTCGAGGGCGGGACGATCCGCGAAAACGAAGTGCTGGGCGTCGTCGGCCCCAACGGGATCGGCAAGTCGACGTTCGCCCAGCTGCTTGCCGGCCGGCTCGAGCCCGACGAGGGGACGGTGCCCGCCCGGCTCGACATCGCCTACAAGCCCCAGTATATCGAGATCGACCAGCCGATGCGGGTCGACGCCTTCCTCTCCTCTATCACGCAGGACTTCGGTAGCTCCTACTGGACGACGGAGATCGCCCAGCCCCTCCAGCTCGATGCGGTGATGGAACAGCAGCTGACGGACCTCTCGGGCGGGGAGCGCCAGCGGGTGGCCATCGCTGCCTGCCTCTCGGAGGAGGCCGACCTCTACCTGCTCGACGAACCGTCCGCCCACCTCGACGTCGAGCAGCGGGTGCTCGCGACCTCGGCTATCCGCCGGTACGCCGAGAACCACGACGCTACCGCGCTGGTCATCGACCACGACATCTACATGGTCGACCTGCTCTCGGACCGGCTGCTCGTCTTCGAGGGCGAACCCGCCGACCGCGGCCACGCCGCCCCTCCGCAGGGGATGCGCGAGGGGATGAACGACTTCCTCTCGAATCTGGACATCACCTTCCGCCGGGACGAGCGCACCGCCCGGCCACGCATCAACAAGCCGGGCAGCCAACTCGACCGCGAACAGAAGACTCAGGGCGAGTACTACTACGCGCCCTGACGGCGGCCTGGACGCCTAGGGGCAGCCCCGGGCGTCGCGGTCGGGCGCCCGACTACGGAGCGGCCTTCGAATCGGGCGCCCGACTACGGGGCGGCCTTCGAATCGGGCGAAACGACTCACACGGGCGGCAAAAGTCGGCAGTCTCAGTTGCTGATCTCGCCGGGGTCGCCGGTGTCGGGTTCGGCGCCCGCGACAGCCTCTTCGAGCCCGTCGTCGACGGCCTCCGAGAGCCGGGTGTCCTCCTCGTCGAGTTCGCGGTCCGTGGGATTTTCGTCCTGTTCCTCGGTGACCGTCTCGTCGCCCGTGACGGAAACGAATATCGAGCCGAGTTCTTCCGTGCGGGAACGACGCTGACTTTCACTCATTACACTCTCCTCTATTACCCCTACAAACATACGGGTATTACCTAACAGAGTTGGGCCGTGGCGCGTGCGGCTGTACACGGCCAACGGGAGGCAAATTCACCGACACGAATCGGCAGCGCCCGACTGCTCAGAGCACGTTCCGGTTGCAGGAGCCACAGAGGGTCTCCTCCTTGACGTCGACTTCGCGGACGGTGGGAGAGAAGTTCATCACGCAGCGTTTGTTGTCACAGTGCTCGAGCCCCAGGGTGTGGCCCACCTCGTGGACGACCTCCTTGCGGACGCGGTCGGCGAAGATGTCGTCTGCAGAGCGGTTCGAGAACCCGCCGTCCGAGGAGGTGTTCAGCCGGTAGGTGGAGATGACGCTGCCGCTGCCACCCAGGTACGCCAGGCCGAACACGTAGTTGCGCCGGTGGTAGAACAGGTCTTTGGGGGTGATAGCGATATTTTTCCCGCCGTCACCGACCCGCTTTGCGAGGTCGATGAACTCCTCGGCGCGGTACTGGTCGCGCCCGGAGTCGTAGGACCCGGCCGGGACCGACTGCGAGTCCTGGACTGTCACCTCGGAGTCGTAGACGGTCCGCAGGCCGGCGGAAGCCTCCCGCTTGACCACAGCGTCGACGTCACCCACCGGCACGATGTCGACATGCATACGAACGCATATGTGTGCGACCAGCATAAAAATCTCGCGTGCTCGCGGACAGACGCCACACGCTCGTCACACGCCTGTCCGACTGCGACCGCGCTGTCGAGGTCGGGGTCGGCCGCCGTCCCGGTGTCGCCGGCGCCCTCGCCGACCGGGGCGTCGACGTGACTGCGACGGACATTCTGGACCGTCCCACTCCGGAGGGCGTTTGCTTCGTCCGCGACGATGTCACCGACCCCGACCTCGCGGTCTACCGGGGCGCTGACGCTGTCTACGCCCGCCACTGCCCGCCCGAACTCCAGCGGCCCACACGCGATGTCGCCCGAACTGTCGGTGCCCCGTTCCTGTTCACGGCGCTTGGCGGCGACCCGGCACTCGTCGACGCCCGCCGCGTGACCGCCCGCGACGGCACCGTGTTCGTCGCCGACACCGAGGCGGCCAACCACGGCGTGGACTGATACTGCCGGCTGTCCGTCTCTGAAGAATCACACCATCCTGGGGTGGCAAGTATCTTCACGAAGGGACAGCCGGCAGTATGACCACCGGCGACGGAAGCCGGAACCGGCTTGAACGAGGCGGTCGTTCCCCAGGGTGATGAACGTCGATGCCGTTGTCCTAGATGTCGACGGCGTCCTGGTCGATGTCGCTGACTCCTACCGGCGTGCCATCGTCGAGTCGGTCGACCGGGTCTACGGCGACACCATCCCGAAGGCGGCAGTGCAGGCGTTCAAAAACGCCGGTGGCTTCAACAACGACTGGGAGCTCACCTACGCCGCCGCGCTGGTCGTCCTCGCGCGCCGCGAGGGGATGGACCGCTCGCTGTCGGGCTTCACCACCGCCGTCGAGGGGATGGGTGGCGGTCTGGCTGCCGCCCGGTCGGTAGTCGCCGAGGAGCTGACACCGGCGGCCCGCGAGCGGGTCCTGCAGGACTGGGACCGCCACCGGCTCCGCGAGACGTTCCAGGCGCTGTATCTCGGCGCGGACCGCTACCGCGAACTCGAGGGTGGCGCCCCCCCACTCTCGGCGCCGGGCTATATCCACGACGAGCCGGTGCTCGTCACGGCCGACACCGTGGCGGCGCTGACCGACCGCTGGCCCGTCGGCGTCCTGACCGGCCGGCCGGCCGCCGAGGCCGAGATTGCCCTGGAGCGGGCCGGGCTGGCGGTCCCGTCGGACCACCGCTTTACCATGGACGACTGGCCGGGCACGAAACCCGACCCCGGCGCGCTGATCTCGCTTGCCAAGACGTTCGACGCCGACCGGGTGGCCTTCGCCGGCGACACCCTCGATGATGTCCGGACAGCCGTCAACGCCACCGGAGCCGACGACCGGACCTACCTCGGCGTGGGAGTGCTCACCGGCGGCCTCACCGGCGAGGACGGCCGCGACCGCTTCGAGCGCGCCAGCGCCGAGGCAGTCGTCGAATCGGTCAACGACCTGCCGGGAGTCCTGTCGTGAGCCGCCCGCCAGCGCCCGCGATGCGGGACACCGTTGTGGTCTCCCTGCTCGCTATCCTCGCCTGCGCGCCGGTGGTTGCGCCGCCGACGCCGCTGGCGGGGGCCATCTATCTCGGTGTCTCCCTCTCGTTTACGGGCTTTGTTGCCCTCCTGCTGGTCGTCGCCTTCGACTACCGCCGGGTCCGGCTCGCACCCCTGCCCGCCCTGACGGCCGTCGGACTGGCCGTCGCGTTCGCGCTGGCCGCACGGGTTGCGCTGGCCGGCGCGGCGACGGGCTTTCTCCGCGGCCTCCTCGTGAGCGGCGGCGGCGGCGTCGGCCTCGGCGTCGGGCTGTGGGTCGCCTCCGATGGGGCGCCCGGCCGGCTCCGCTGGGGCTGAGGCCATCACTCGCCGCACGGGCTCACCGCAGGCAGGTACGTTTTTACAGCCGGCGGTACCCTGTCCGGCATGGACGACTGCTATCACATCAGGGTGCCGACGCCGTTTGCCGTCGGCCGCGTCAACTGCTACGTGCTCCACCGCGACGGTCTCACGCTGGTCGACCCGGGACCGGCCAGCGAGCAGTCCCGCGAGGCACTCGCGGAGGGGCTCGCGGAGGAGGACTACGAGATAGCAGACGTCGACCGCGTCCTCGTCACCCACCCCCACATGGACCACTTCGGCGACGCCGCAAGCATCGCGAGGGAGTCCGGCGCGGAGGTCTGTGCCCACACCGACGCTGTCGGGTGGCTGACCGACCCCGACGCCCAGTTCGAGCGCGAGCAGAGGCTGTTCAAGCCCTTCCTCGTCTCGATGGGGCTGCCCGAGCGGCTGGGCGACACCGTCATCTCGCTGCCCGAGACCTACCGGGACTTCCGCGACGCGGTGACCGTCGACCGCGAACTCGAGGCGGGCGACACAATCGACGCGGGTGTCGACCTCGAAGTCATCCATACGCCCGGCCACGCGCCGGGCTCGGTCTGCGTTCTCGCCGCCGGCGAGGCGCTCTTTACCGGTGACCACCTCCTCGGCCACATCTCCCCGAACCCCCTTCTCACCACGCGTCCCGACGACCCCGACGAGCGCACCCGGAGCCTCCCCGACTACCTCGACGCCCTGGAGACGATCCGGGGGGTCGACGCCCCGGTCGGCCGCCCGGGCCACGGCGACCCAGTCACCGATATCGACGGCCGGGTCGCGGGGATTCTCGAACACCACCGCGAGCGCGAGGAGCGGGTCGCGAACATCCTCACCGCCGAGGGGCCGATGACCGCCTACGACGTCACCCAGGAGCTGTTCCCGGACCTCCCCGCCACCGAGCTGTTCCCCGGGATGTCCGAGACCATCGGTCACCTGGACCTGCTGGAGGACGAGGGCCGGGTCGCCATCGAGGAGACAGACGGCGTCGTGACCTACGACCTGGCGGAGTGATACCGGTCTCGCCGGCCACACCCGGCCTCGGTACCGCCTGCTTCCGGCGTTCTCACAGCTCCCGGCGCCGGCCCTTCGGGACTTGCGAGCGCAGCGTCCCGTAGGTGTAGAGGCCAACGCCGAGCGGTTCGGCCGCGCCGGCGATCTCGTGAGCGACTATCAGATAGCCCCAGTCGCCGTCCCACTCGGGCTCCTGTTCCTCGCCGGCGAGAAACTGCCGAGCCTGCTGGCGGTCGAGTTCGAGGACGTTCCGGGTGGCGTGGCCGCCGAACTTCTGGATGCCGGCCATCGTCGGCTTCCAGTGCTCCTGGCGGGTCCGCAGAACTGTCATCCCCAGGGCTTCGACGTCGACGGCATCGGGCTCCGGCTCGGCAGCCTCCGCGAGCACCCATACCTTCCCCGCGCCCCGCTCCCAGAAGCTGTCCTCCTCGAATATCGCGGGCGGGATGCCGAAGCGTTTCTCGAACCACTCCAGCACCGCCGCGCGGCTTGGCCGGTCCGGGACCGTCCGCTCGTCGGCCGTGGCCGGCAGGCGGTCGAAGCGGTGGGGGACGTTCTCGGCCTCTGTGGTTCCCTCGCCGCCGTTCCCGCCATCGGCACCGTTCCCGTCGCTTGCCGGCTCGCGTCCATCGTCGCTCATCCCGTCACCTCCAGTTTCGCACAGAAGAAGCCGCCCGTGTCGTTGTGGTGGGGATAGATCCGGGTAGCGCGGGTCAGCCGGTCGTCGTACGCCTCGTCTTGCCACTCCGTGACGCCGGGGGCGTGCGCAAGCGGGAGGTCCATCTCGACGGGACGACAATCCTCTTCCCCGAGGACGTAGTCGATGACGGCCTCGTTCTCCTCGGGGGCGAAGGTACAGGTGGAGTAGACGACGACCCCGCCCTCGCGGGTGGCCTGGACGGCCCGCCGGAGCACGCCCTTCTGGACGGCCGCGACCCCGTTGACGTGCTCGAGGGTCCACTCCTCCAGCGTGTCGGGGTTCTTCCGGACGGTCCCCTCACACGAGCAGGGGACGTCGACCAGCGCGCGGTCGTAGGCGTCGTGCGCAAAGGGCTTCAGCGAGTGGTTCCGGGCGTCCTCGGTGGTGACGGCGGTGTTCGTGACGCCGAGTCGCTCGGTGTTCGAGCGCAGCGCGGCCACCCGGCCGATGTTGTTGTCGGTCGCCACCACCCGCCCCTCGTCGTCCATGAGCGCCGCCAACTGGGTGGTCTTGCTGCCGGGTGCGGCGGTGGCGTCCCAGACGACCTCTCCGGGCTGGGGGTCGAGCACGCGAGCCGGGACTGCAGACACCTCCTCCTGGCCGTGGAGCCAGCCGTGAGCGTACGGCCAGTTCGCGCCCGGCTGGCCCGCAAGCCGGAAGAGGCCGGGGTGCCAGCCGGTCGGCTCGGGCTCCAGGCCCGCCTCGGCCAGCGCTTCCCTCGCCCGCTCGACGGTCGTCCGGAGCTGGTTGACCCGGACGACGGAGGGCAGCGGGCGCTCGCAGGCTGCCCGGAAGGCCTCGAAGTCCTCGACCAGCGGCTCGTACCGCTCAAGGACATCCATTGGCGCTCCAACGCCGGGCCGGCGTTTGTGGGTTTCGACTCCCGGCTCACACGGCGTCGAGGCCGACGCCCTGGTGGCCGGCGGGGTGTTGCAGGACTCTGCTGGCGCCCTCGCCGCTCAGGTCATCGACGAGACACTCGACGAAGCCGGCCAGCAGCGCCAGCCGGTATCTCGGTCACGTCCGACCGACGCTGCCGGCGCGTCAAACGCCACCGGCCGGTCTCCGGAGACTGGAGGCCGGGGGCTGGAGACCGAGAGCTGAAGGCCGGGGGCTGGAGACCGAGA
>CAZOWU010000088.1:0-8619 GCA_964583735.1 uncultured Halobacteriales archaeon
CTCCCGAGGACATCGCGCTGTTTGCGGTCTACGGCCCGGGCTGGCCCGAACTGCTCTACGAGGAGTTCGACGTGGCGGGAGCGCCGACAACGCTGTTCGTGCTCGGCGGCGAGGTCGACTCGCGTCTGAACGGGCCACACTACCCCGAATCCTACGAGGGCGAACTCGAGACACTCAGAGAGCTGGTCTGAGCGGGCTGACGTCCGTGTCCATCTCCCCGAGCCGACATCCCGCCGTCGACGACGGCCGGGCTGTGGTATTATGTGTGATGAACTACACGTACCGGGAGAGGTGCTCTCTCAATGAGCCGCTCAGACACACAGCACGAACAGTTCGTCAGCGAGTACGAGACCCTCTGGGACGGCGAATTCGACCGACGCGACATCGTCTCCGAGTCGGTCGTCGTCCACGACCCAGCCAGCCCCGACCCGATCCAGGGTCGCGAGGAGTTGCTAGAGCATATCCGCGAGTCGCGGGACTCCTTCCCCGACCTCGAGATCAGGACGAGCGACCTGCTCGCGGCCGACCGGACCGTCATGTGGGAGTGGACGATGACGGGCACGAACGAGGGCGAGTTGCAGGGACTGCCGCCGACCGGCAACGAGGTCGACATCGTGGGGATGTCGAAGCTGGTCCTCGGGGACGACGGGCTCGAGGAGGAGTACATGTACTACAACGTCCAGGAGCTGTTCGCCCAACTCGGGCTCACGGAGGGGTAAATCCGGCCCGAAGCAGACCGACGGGGCACAGGTCTCCGCTGGCGCGGTGTCGCCGCGCTCCCACGAAAGCCGACCGCAGCGCGACCTTTTAATATCCATCGGGTCGTGGGTTGGTACCATGACCCTCGCGACCGTTCCTTCCTACGACGCGGACCGCGTCTCTGTCGAGAGTGACCTGGCAGTCGTGGTCGGCGGGAGTGTCGCAGGCCTGCTCGCCGCGCGCGTGCTGGCCGACCGGTTCGAGAAAGTCGTCGTCCTCGACCGCGACCCACTGCCGACCGAACCGGAACCGCGGCGGGGGGTCCCACAGAGCCACCAGATCCACCTCCTGCACGAGGCGGGGCGGGCGACGATGACCGACCTGTTCCCGGGATACGGTGAGGAAGTCGTCGCCGCTGGTGGGCTGGAACTCGACTACGGCAGCGACTTTGATTTCTACAGCGGTGGGGACTACATCGCGGATACGTCGACCCGGCTGCCGGTCTACGTGGCGACCCGCCCGCTGTACGAAGGAGTGATCCGCCGGTTCGTCTCGGACCACGACACGGTGACGTTCCGAACGGAGTGCCAGTGCACGGACTACCTCCTCGACGACTCGGGGACGGCTGTCGAGGGGGTCGCTGTCCGCGACGGAGGGACACAGTCCGAACTCCGTGCCGACCTGGTCGTCGACGCAACTGGCCGGACGAGTTCGACGCCGTCCTGGCTGGCGGCGAACGGCTACGAACGACCACCGACGGACGAGGTACAGATCGATATGGCCTACTGCTCGACGTACATCGAGCGGCCCGCTGACGAGCAGGGCGCCTTCTACGCACTGCCGGAGGCGCCGCGGAGTCGCGGTGCCCTGGTCCACCCCGTCGAGGACGACCGGTGGATCGTGACGATGATCGGGATGCACGGCGACCACCCGCCGACGGACCCCGAGGAGTTCGAGGCGTTCGCGGGGAGTCTGCCGGTCGCGGAACCCAGGCGACTCCTCGAAGAGCACGCCCGGGTCTCGGATATCCAGAAATACCCCTTCCCGAACCACCAGCGCCACCGGTACGAGGAACTCGAGGAGTTCCCGAGCGGACTCGTGGTCGTCGGCGACGCGGTCTGCAGTTTCAACCCGATGTACGCACAGGGGATGTCCGTCGCTGCGCTGGAGGCCGTACAACTTCACAACGCACTGGCAGGGAGCGACCGGGAGGACCTGGCGCGGCGGTTCTTCGACCGGGCGGAATCGGTCGTCGACGTTGCCTGGTCGATGGCGGTCGGCTCGGACATGGAGTTTGCGGGGACGGAGGGACCGGCCCCGTCTGGCTCGGCGCTGTTCGACCGGTACATGGACCGTGTCAGCCGTACCGCCCACGCCGACCCGAAGGTCGCCGAGGCGGTTCACCGCGTTGTCAGGCTCGAAGAACACCCCTCCTCGCTGCTCCGCCCGGGGACCGTGTGGCGGGTCCTGAAGCCGACAGGCTGAGCGACCGAACAAAGGGCTGGCAGCGCGCGATTGCGGGTATCCGACCACGGATGGTCCGTGGCGTCACCGCCCACACTCAAAGCGGGGTTTCGCCCTCGACGACCAGCGCCGCACGCTCGGCGAGAAACGGTGCTAGCACCTCCATCACCGGGTAGGTCGCCTTGGCGTGCTCGGGGCGGGTGAGATACGCCTCGTGGAACTTCTCGCAGATGACTGTGAGCTTGTAGACCCCGAGCGCCCGGTAGAATCGGTCGTGGCGGAATTCGAGCCCGGTCTGGTCCTCGTATCGGTCGACGAACTCGGTACGGGAAGGAGCGCCCGGTTTCGTCGTTGCCGAGGTCCCTCCGACCACGACGTCGTACATCTCGTGGTCCCCGTAGCGGGCCTCGAACTCGGGGGTCACCGGGTCGGGGTCCGTCTCCTCGGCCCACAGCCCCAGGAACCAGCCAAGGTCGGCGAGCGGGTTTCCGACCCCGGCCATCTCCCAGTCGAGGACTGCGGCGACCTGCGGGGGGACTCCGGGGGCAAAGAGCAGATTGTCGAGCTTGTAGTCGCCGTGAACGAGTCTCCGCTCGGGCGGTTCGGGGACGTGGTCGCGCAGCCAGTCTGCGACCTCGAGGGCGCGGGTGAGCTCCCGGCCGGTCGTCTCGGACGCTTCCTGCAGGGCCGCCGTATGAGCCTCCACGGCCTCTTCGATTGGCCCCTCCGGGACGTCCCGGACGTCGAATGGGCCACCGTCGAGCGTATGCAGCGACACCAGCGTGTCGATGACTTCCTCACCCATGCGGCGGCGGTGTTCCGGGGTGGCGAACCGCGACAGCTCACCATCGCCAAGGCTACTCATCGCGTCACCCCTCATCTGCTCCATCAGGTAGAATGGTGTCCCGAGCACGGAGTCGTCCTCACAGACCGCGACCGGGTCGGGTGCAGGGAATTCCGTCCCCGCCAGCGCCGACAGGATGTCGTACTCCGCGAGCACGTCGTGGAGCAGATGCGGGACACGGTCGTGGTCCGGCGCACCCCGGAGGACGAACTCCTCGTCGCCCCACTGGACGAACAACGTGCGGTTCGAACTGCCGCTCCCCGCTTCCTGTGGAGTCAGGTTGAACTGGTCTGTCGCTCCGAACCGTGTTTCGAGGTACTCCGCCAGAGCGCGCCTGTCGGTCTCCGTCACTGGAGAGGGTGAGTCGTTGGCTGCCATTATCGGTATGTCAACATTCCACACTGGGGTATGCAATAGAACTTTTGCTGGTCCAGGGAACCCGAGTGTTCGCGCGGCGTTGCTCCGGGCCCGGACTGACTCGCAGAAGCGGTGTCGCCCGCACCGCACACCGACTCGGTTCCAACCCCCGGAACGTCACTACGTCCGGCATCGGAACCCACGTGTCCTCGAGACCGTTCAGGACGCGGCACTCCCGGCGCAAGCCACGAGGGACAGCCGGGGCTGTCTTTGCCGGCAGTGCTCGGCGGCGGCCGAACTCCGGTCCGGTCCGCCCGAAACGGCCGGTCTCGCTGGTCGTTCCGACCGCCAGTGTCTCGTGCGTCCACGAATCCGTGGCGCCGGGTTCGCTGGAACGCATCGAACACAGTGTGGTCCCGTCCGCGTCCGTGTCACGAGTTGACGTGAGACGTGGACCCGAGAGACACAATACCTATCAATGTATCCATTCGTTGGGGCCAGTATGCGACAGGTCGACGAGTTCTTCCACAGGCCGGGCGAGGAGACGTACTGGAGCGAGAGCCACTATTTCGACGCCATCGACTCCGGTGAGGACGTCGCCCTGCACGGCCGGGTCGGATTCTACCCGAACCGGGAGCGAGCGAACGTCTTCTTCTATCTCATCACGGACGACACGGTCTACTGGGTCCGTGACGAAGCCATCCCGCCCGAGGACACCCACGGTCTCGTGGTCCGGGACGACGACTGGACGCTCGCGATGCAACCGCTCGACCCCGCGCGGGAGTGGCGGCTCACGTTCGAAGGGGCGGTGACAGAGACGCCCGCCGGCGACCCCGGTGCTGTCCTGGCTGGGCAGGGCAGCGAATCGACGCTGTCCGTCGAGTGTACTATCGAGAGTCGTCACGACCCGTTCTACTACTCCGACGGAGAGACGTTCCCCGACAGGGAGCGGTTCGACCGGTACGAGGTCGCGACCCGCGTCGACGGGACCGCAACGGTCGACGGCCACGAGAGCCAGTTTTCGGGGGTCGGCGAGCGCGACCACTCGTGGGGACGCCGCAGGTGGGCCGGCGACGCCGAGTGGCTCTGGGTCTCGGGCGGGTTCGAGGACGGCACGGCGTACAACCACAACACGTTCTGGCTCGCGGAGCATCCCGACGAGCGGATGATCAACGGCTTCTGGTTCGACGGGGAGACCCGGCACGCGCTCACCGACGCCACGATTCGCGAGACGCCCGCGTTCAGTCCGGAGACGACCCGGGCCTGGATGACTGGAGCGAGCGTCCCCGACATCACGATGGAGTTGACCTGGGACGGCGGGACCACGACCATAGCGGTGGACCCGGGCGTCACGACCCCGCTGGACTGGGTCAACGAGGACCGCAACCAGCGGGCGGTGTTGAACCGGGCGCCGGCAACACAGCGCCGCGACGGGGCGGTCTCCGGTGTGGGGTTTCTGGAGAACAACTGCCAGCTCCAGCTCGGCTCCGGGCCGGAGTGACCGGGGGTCACTCAGAGCGGCCACGGATACACGTCGGCGGGCCGGGGTCACTGGCACCGGCGGTTCCGGCTCCGAACCGTCCGACTCATACTGCTACGGTGTGAAAGTCACGTAGATGCGCGTCGAACAGCTGGGCGAGGGAACGCCGGAGTACGCCGTCATCGGGAGCATCCACGGCGACGAACCCTGTGGAATGCGGGCGGTCGATAGCCTGGTGGCGGAGGACCCGGACGTCGAGAAGCCGGTGGCGCTCGCGGTCGTCAACGAGATGGCGCTGGCGGCGGGCGAGCGGTCCCTCGAGGAAGACCTGAACCGCGCGTTTCCCGGCGACCCGGACGGCGAGACCCACGAGTCGCGGCTGGCCGCCGAGGTCGGCGAGCGGTTCGGGGACTGCACGGCACTCTCCTTGCACTCGACACAGTCCTACGGCGAGCCCTTCGCGATTGTCGACGAGGTCACCGACTACGCCCGCCACATCTGCCCGCGGCTGGGCGTCGATGCCGTCGTCGACGCCGGGACCGAGACCGACGGCCGGCTGTTCGAGTCCGTTCCCAGGACTATCGAGGTGGAGTGTGGCTACCAGGGCTCCGAGACCGCAGCCGCGAACGCGACCCGCGTGGCCCGGGCCTTCCTGGGTGCGGTCGGAGTGCTCCCCGACGCGGAGCGCCCGCCGGCAGGCGGCCTCCCCGTGTTCCGGCTGCAGGACCCGCTCCCCAAGGGAGACGCGAGCGAGTACGAGGTCTACGCCGACAACTTCTCCGAGGTGCCGGCGGGCACCGCCTTCGCCGCCGCCGACGGTGTCGACGTCGTCGCCGACGAGGGGTTCTATCCCGTGTTACTCTCCCCCGAGGGGTACGAACACGTCTACGGGTACGCAGCCGACCGCGTCGGGACGCTCCCCTGACCACAGGTGACTTTGTAGCTAACCCCCACCCGGAGCCTTGGGGAGAGAACCCAGTGACCTGTGCTCGCGATATCCCCCGTGCGTTTATTCCGACCCGCGCCAACTGTGCACTCACATGACGTCGTTGCAGGACGTTCAGAGGCAAATCGAGGCGTCGGGTCACGAGGGGTGGATCCCGTTCACGGACCGGGGGACGTGGACGTTTCGGGAGGACGTGTCGCTGCGCATCCAGCGGGAGAACCAGGTCAGCCCCAACATCCAGGCGCCCTGGACCCGCAACCTCCAGGCCGGCAGCCAGAGCTTCAACTACACCGTCTACTACGGCAACTCACCTGTCGAGGTCCACACCATCGCGAGCGTCGACAACTTCCGAGCACACATCCCGATGCCCCAGCAGCCACAGGGTCCCAACGAACCGTACACGGTCACGCCCTACCAGGCGACCCTGGGGCGGATCATCACCGGCGAAGACCAGACGTTCGAGGCGTATCTCAACAGGACCGGCATCGAGATCCGGGAGTAACACCCCGCTGTGCGCGCCGGCCGTGACGGGGGACGAGTCGGGCTGGCTCTGCTACTCTTCCGGGGGAGCGAACTCGACCAGCGTCAGGTTCCGGTCGAGCATGCAGTAGTCGTGGGGAGGCTCACCCTGCACCTCGTCGATGCGGTACTCCCGGTCGAACCCCGCGCCGGCCGGCTCGCAGAACTCGTGGCTCGGACACTCGGTGTGTGGACAGGGGCCTTCCAGGGTGGCTTTGCTGCCCGCGTAGGCGGCGTTCGAGGCGACGTTGGCCTGGACCGGCGCGGGCTCGACCTCGACGGCGGTCACGCCGTTGTCGTGAACGGCACACTCGAGCGTACTCGCATCCTCACGGACACTCTCGACGCGGTACTTGCGTCCCTCCACGAGGGTGAGACACTGGTCGCGGTACGGACAGCCCTCACAGCCCGGTGCCTCGCCGCGGTAGACGAACTCCTCTCCCTCCTGGGCAAGCCGGGTCCCGATCAGCGTCAGCGTCGCCATACTCCTGTTGGGTGAGCCGTGGGTTTCAATCCCTCGGGCCGTCGAAGTGGGCGTCTCTCACTGGGCTTCACTCGCGTCCTCGCCGGCGCCGCTCCCAGTCAGTTCGTCCAGCCTATCGAGATACGCTTCCCGGGGGACCTGGTAGAGAGCGCGGTAGTCGAGGTCGCCGACCTGGAAGGCCTGCGCGAGGTCGCGGGCGCCAGCCGCGGCCTCGTCGCGCGAGTCGAACGCGTCGGTTTCGCGGGCCACCTCCGGTTCGAGGTAGAGGGTCACGTACCAGGGGTCGTCGGGGTCGGGGGTGTTCCGGCCCGGCCGGCGGTCCCGCTTGCCCTTTGTCGCGTAGACTGTCGGCAGGCATGGGGCAGGGAACGCCTGGGAGTCGAAGACGTCCGGGCGGTAGGCGAGCACCAGCTTCGTGGGCTCCTCGTGCCAGACCACCCACCCCTCGGGAAGGTCCGCAAGTGCCATGTCCGCTGTTGTGGCGGGCACGGTTTCAGTGCCCCGGTCGGGAGGCCGGTGCTATTTAAATGAGGGCGGAAAGAGTACTGTCAGCAAATCCGTTTCGTAAATCTTGCCGCCGCTGTCCCTGGGTCTGTGCGCAACTCGCTGGCCATATCCGACCGACCGCTCCTCTACAGCAAGAAGGTTTATGTTTTTGGAAGTCCTCCTATAATAAACAGTACCGGTACCGTTCCGTCGGCCGCTCCACCACTCGCGACAGGCCGGGGAACAGCGTACCCTGGTATGAAAACACATGACACGGCCGGCGTCGACACGGTCGATACGGGGGGGCCCGCGTGGCCGCTAGGAGTCGCCGCTCCCTCGTCAGCAGCTCTCTCGGCCGCGAGGTGGCCGCCGGTCACGACCACAAAGCATGACAAGCGAACACACGCTCGAAACCCTCAGCGAGGAGTACCGCGACACCATCCCGGAAGACCTGCGCAAGACACACTCGTTTGGCTGGTATCTCTCGGAGGTCACCACGGACCCGGAGGTCGCCCGGTCTGCCCACCAGCGGGTGGCCGACATGTTCGACTTCTACGGCACCGAGTACGACGAGGACCGGGCGATCGTCGAGTACACGCTGGCGGCCGATGACCCGCTCCACGACGGAGAGAACACCTTCTACGGCCGCGAGATCCACGAGGCGATCCACGAGTTCGTCAACAAGGTCAAGTCCGGAGCCCGCGGGCTCGGCCCCGAACGGCGGATCCTGCTGCTTCTGGGTCCGGTCGGTTCGGGCAAGTCCGATTTCGACTCCCAGGTCCGGGCCTACTTCGAGGACTACACCCGCCGGGACCAGGGGCGGATGTACACCTTCAGGTGGACGAACCTCTGTGACATCATCCCCGACCAGGACCCAGCCGACGACGTCGTCCGGTCGCCGATGAACCAGGACCCACTCGTGCTGTTGCCCCGCGAGCAGCGCCAGCGGGTCCTCGAAGACGTCAACGACTCGCTGGATGCGCCATACACGATCCGAAACGAGCAGGCGCTTGACCCCGCGAGCGAATTCTACATCGACGAACTGCTCGCGTACTACGACGACGACCTCCAGGCAGTGCTCGAGAACCACATCGAGGTCACCAGGGTGCTCGCAAACGAGAACAAGCGCCAGGCCATCGAGACCTTCGAGCCAAAGGACAAGAAAAACCAGGACGAGACCGAACTCACTGGTGACGTCAACTACTCGAAGATCGCGATCTACGGCGAGTCCGACCCGCGCGCCTTCGACTACGCGGGAGCCTTCTGTAACGCCAACCGCGGGCTGTTCTCGGGGGAAGAGTTGCTCAAGCTCCAGCGGGAGTTCCTCTACGACTTCCTGC
>CAZOWU010000089.1:0-8590 GCA_964583735.1 uncultured Halobacteriales archaeon
GACTCGGCCGATCTGTGACCGCCCGGCGGTAAAGCGTCACAGCAATCACTATGAGTGGGCGTTCGAAGGCGTGTCACACCCGTTCCTGCCGACCGAATCGTGAACGAATCGTGACCGGGTGGATAAAACCGGTGAACGTGCCTCAGCCGCTACACTCGACGGATTCCGCGGTCCGGACGACCAGGTCACGCGGCACCCCCTGTCCACCGACGCTGTACTCATAGCCTCCACACGACCACCGGACCAACCTGGTCGTCGCAAACTGGTTGTACGTCGCGTTCTGCCCGTTGACCGTGAGGGTCGGGCCGGCAGACTGGTTGGTGCCGTTCAGAGTCGTGTTGAACCGGTCCCCCCGCGGTGTGACGCTGACGTAGAGCGTCGCCGTGTCGTTGACGTACCCCAAATTGAGTGAGCGGACCTCACCGGTAGTCAGACGCGCGCTGTCGAAGCTGAACGAATCCGGCAGGTCCGGGTCGGGTACGGGGAGTGTGGTGTTGTCAGCGAGTGCTGTCCGGTCGCTGTAAACGCTCGTGTCGAGGTTGGGCAACAGGGAGGTGACCGTGGCGCCCTCCGGCGGCGTGAACGTGAACAGCGAGTCCTCGAGCCCGGGGTTGATGCTGACGTTTCTGAGCACTCGCGTCGTCCGGAACCGGTCGCCGTCGATTTCGTAGGACGTCTCCGTCCGGACCGACAGGAACCACTCCGTGTCGACGTACAACCGCTGGCTGAAGTTCGTGAACGAGCGGGTGCCGGCATCAGACGGTGACTGGGCACTGATTTCGAGGATGTACGTCTCGCGACCGCTCACGGTCGTCGTCCCGTTGTACACCAGCGTGACGTTGCCTGTCGAAGTGTTTGCCTGCTCCGTCGCCGATTGCTGCCGTGGACTGTCGACAGGGAGCTGGATCACCGGCGCTGCCGGCGACACCTGCTTTTGCTCGCCGACGGCCGCTCGGCTCACGTTGAGACGGGTGAACAGCCGCTCGATACGCTCGCCCTGGCGCACGTACCGGTCGGCGGACTCAGACGAGAACACGGTGACAGTGTTGTTCTGGCGGTCGTATCTCCATCGAGTCGAGCCGTTCGAGACCCTCAGTTCCCCGGCACGGTCATCGCTCACCGTGGCCTCTCTGAACAGGCCCGTCCCCGGGCGGGCGCTGAGCCTGAGCGTGAAGTTTTGTGTCCCGTTGAAGTTGGTGAACGTCTGCTCTACAGTCGCATTGAGTCCGTCCATCGACGTGAGCCTGTCAGAGGCGTTCTGACCGACCGTCCCGGTCGGTGGGTCCTCCTGTGCCGAGAGCGTCGAGACTGTGACAAGCCCGGTGACGGGAACGGCGACGACCACCAGCACGACCGCGGCGTACAGACGCACTCGGCGGTCCATCTACCGTCCTCCGTGGGCTCCCGGTGTCGGGGCCGTGTCCCCCTGCGGCCGACCTCTTCGGCCGTGGGCAGCGTGCGCCCGAGCCCGCGCGTCGTCTCGGAATGCGGTGGTTGTCATCGTAGCAGCCGGTCCGTGTCGGTCCCGTGCTCCGGCTGTCGCCTCCGGCGCACCTTCGAGAAACCGGGCAGGCGTTCGGTGCAGATCATCTGTCCAGACTGCCCGGGTTCGGCGCATTTGAAACCGACGGTGCCGACGGCCAGTGAGAGGCTGGGTCGCCGCCCGGCGACCGACGAATCCATCTCGACACTATGGCTGAGCACACCAGCACTCCCACTCGTCGGTTCGAGGAACCCGAGTGGGCTGTCGGCCATCGTCGAGTTCCCGCCACCGTTCGGCACCGAAGAGTCGAACACCGCGCCCCGCGTGAGGTCATGTCCGGGCCGTCGCCCACTGTCATATCGCCGGACTGTTTGGCCGGGTCGGTCGCCTCGGTCGCTAGACTCATACCTGGGAGGTCGACCCCACTACAGCAATATTCCAGTGCAGTGTCGACCGCCTGGCAACCCTGCGTAAGATATACATACTACAGTGGGGCGTTCGGCAGGCAGTGGTCGACTCTGGGTGGAGTCTGCAGTGAGTGTCGGACACGAGACCGAGGGGTGATAGGTTGTGACTGTCAGCGGCCGTGACCAGTACGGGACGCCCCGCAGCCGACAGCCACCGCTCGCTCGTCGTGGGAGGATGGCACGGGCCGGCGCACACACCTGATACTGCCGGCTGTCCGTCTGTGAAGAATCTCGCCATCCCGGGGTGGCAAGTACCTTCACGAAGGGACAGCCGGCAGTATGAGACCCGGTGGTGTGTGAACGCTCAGCCGGTGCAAAAGTGGCCGGTTCGAACTGGACCGTACCGTCTCGGAGTTCGACTGGCCAGTCAGTCGTCGTCGCTGCCTCTGAACCGCCGGATTGCGGCCGTCCCGAGGATGGTTATGAACGCGATACCTGCGAGGTATTTCTTGTTGGCTCGCATATCCGGACCGAAACGGGCGATAGTAATAAACCGGTGAGCAGCGTCACAGGCTCTGCAACACACCCCATATCCGGTCGAACAGTCTTGATACCTAGATGGGTTTATTAATAGGTTCCAGACAGAACAGTGTATCAACAGTGCGACCCGACGAACTGCGACGACCGTTGCCGTCGTCCGGGTACCGGGGCGAGCAACGGCCGAGCCGGCGGCGTGGCCCGAGCCACGCGCCGACGGTCCCGTCATGAGCGCGCTCGCAGCGTACCCGGACCCGGTAGTGTTCTGTTCGACAGCCGATAGCTCGGTTCGCGTGGCCGAGGTCAACGGCGCGTTTCACGAGTACTTCGAGGCAGACCCGACGGGTGAGAGTCTGCCGGCCTGGCTCGACCGCGTCTTCGAGACCGGCAACACCGCGGTCAACGAGGTCGTGACCGCACTCCGCGGCGAGGGCGAGTTTGGCTGTCACGTGGTGTGTGCAGCGGACACGTCGACCGGCCCCTCGTTTGCGACGAGCCGACAGTTCAAGCTCCGCGTCCTGCGGGAGACCGGCAGTGCCAGCGCGAGTGAGGCACTTGTGTTCACGCCCGTCTGGGAGGTTACGTCGAGCCCGATGCGGACAGAGCGGGTGGCGAGCATCCTGAGCCACGACCTGCGGAACCCCCTGGATGTCGCGAAGGCCCACAGGGAGGCCGCGGCCGAGACCGGCGGTGACGAGCACTTCGGGCAAATCGCACAGGCACACGACCGAATGGAGCGGATCATCCAGGACGTGCTGACGCTCGCTCGCGGCGAGTCCGCAATCAGCCCAACAGAGGCAGTCGACGTCGGGACGGTCGCCAGCCAGGCCTGGGGAATGGTGGACACGAGACACGCGCAACTCACAATCGAGGACGGGACGCCGGAGCTGACCGCCGACCGCGACCGGCTGGAGCGGCTCTTCGAGAACCTCTTTCGCAACAGCGTCGAGCACGGGCACGAGGGCCACGGCTCAGCCCGCGAGGAGCAGGAGGTCACCGTCACCGTCGGCCCCTTCGACGGCGGGTTCTACGTGGCCGACGACGGCACCGGTCTCCCGGCGGTGAACGACGACCAGCTGTTTACCGTCGACTTCTCCTCGACTGACGGTGGGAAAGGCCTCGGGCTCGCCATCGTCGACCGCATCGCCAGCGCGCACGGCCTCGAGGTCACCGCAGGCGAGAGTACAGCCGGTGGGGCGCGCTTCGAGTTCCGGCGTGACCCGGCCACCGACCAGCTGTGACCCGACAGATGGACGAGGCGCTCGAGCGGGCGCCGGTCGGTGTGATCTGGACAGACGAGGACGCTCGGGTCGAACACGCCAACGAGCGCGCCCGAACGCTGCTGGAGGTGACCGATGGGTCGCTGACGGGCGCGGCGCTCACCGAGGTGTACCCACGTTCCACCGAGGAGACACTGCGGACCGCCTTCGAGCAGACACCCGTCGCGGAACGCTCCTTCGAGGAGTACTACCCGCGACTCGAGCGGTGGCTCGCTGTCGATATCGTCCGGGCGGACAGGCCCGTCGTCTACCTCGACGACGTCACACCGACGTACCGCCGAGATCAGGAACTCGACACGCTCGAGAGCCGCCTCGACCGGCTCCGCCGGATCGACGCGCTGGTCACCGACGTGCTCACGCAGGTGATGGACGCCACCGACGGCGACGAGGTCGCCGAACTCGTCTGCCGGGAACTCGGGACCACCGACCTCTACGCGTTCACCTGGGCCGGGGAGCGGAGTGTCGACGACGACGGACTCCGTCTCGTCGCCGCGGCCGGCGAGGCCTCGGACCTGCGGACCGAACTCGAGCGACAGCTGGATGGGTCGACGACGCTCCCGGAGGAACAGGCGGTGTCGTCCGGTGAGCCAGTGTTCGTCGACAACATCGCGAGCGCCGACGCGCTCCCGGACGCGCTCCGGGTGGCGGCGTTTGGGAGCGGCCTCCAGTCCTACGGCGCAATTCCGCTTGCCGGCGACGATGTCCCCTACGGCGTGCTGTGTGTCTACTCGAACCGCGAGGACGGGTTCAGCCAGCAGGAACGCGAGAGCCTGCGGACCCTCGGGGAGATTGGGGGGTTCGCCATCGGCGCGATGCGCCGGGAGACACTGCTCGCTGCCGACACCGTGACGCGACTCGAACTCCGCGTAGAGGACCCCGCGGTCCCGTTCGACTCGTCAGCGCCGGTCACCCTCGTCGGGAGCGTCCAGCGTGACGAGGATGCCGCCGTCTACTACGTCCGAACGTCCGACGACGACACGCCAACGTCGGCGGGACACGAGTGTGTCGCGCAGGTCAGGGAGGTGGAGTCGGGAGCGGAGGCGCTGTATGAGGTGACGGTGCAGGGTCAGACACCGCTGGTCGTCGCCCGCTCCTGGGGCGGGACCGTCCACACCGCGGAGTACACCGCCGGGGGCGTCCAGCTGACACTCGACCTCCCCAGGCGTGACGACCTCCGCCCGCTCGTCGAGACGCTGCGCGCCGAGTTCGAGACGGTGTCGGTACGCTCGAAGGCGGAGGCACGGTACCGGCCGGCCACCGCCGAGCGGTTCCGGACCGCCCTGGCCGAGCGGCTGACCGAGCGCCAGGAGACCGTGCTCCGGACGGCCGACCTCGCCGACTACTTCGAGTCACCGCGCGGCAGCAGCGCCGAGGAACTCGCCGACGCACTCGACGTCACCGGGCCGACGGTGTTGTACCACCTCCGGCGCGCCCAACAGAAGCTGGTCGATGCGTTCTTCGACTCGCAGGGGCCCCAGCCACGCGACGACCGCGACTAGTCCTATCGCTAGAGGCTCACTGGCCTTCCCTGGCGACGGCAGCAAACCCTTCGAGGACATCATCGGCCTCGGACTGGGGGAGTAAGCGCTCGATGCGGTCCCGTAGCTGCGTGACGGTCCCTTCGACATCCGCGAGCCGGTCGTGGCTTGCGGTCTCGTCGGGGTAGAGCTCCGCCCGGAGGACCTCCCGCTTCGACGCGGCCTCGAAGTACTCGCCGAGTAACTGGTAGGCGAGTATCTCACACTGCTGCTCGACGACCGTGTGTACGTCCGCGCGGTCGACGGGCTTGCAGAGATAGTCGTCGAATGGCAGGTCGAGGATGTCGAGTTCAGGGTCGATGGCTGTCACCATCACGACACGCGTCTGGAGTGGCTGCTCGCGGATGTCAGCGAGGACCTCGTCACCGGAGAGGCTCGGCATATGCCGGTCGAGGAGGACGACATCGGGCGTCGGCTCGTCGGCGGTCTCGACGTACTCGAGGGCCTCGGCGCCGCTGTATGCCACCGCGACAGTGCCGACATCGCGGAGGCGAAGCGCGTACGCGTCGGCGACTTCCTTCTCGTCGTCGACCATGAGGACCTGGGGCTCACCTCCGGACCCGTCTGCGGACATACGCGCACGATACAGGACCAAGCGTTGTGAATCGTGTGGTCGGCTCGCCGGGTGAGCGGTGCCCACTTGCAGTCAGCACCCGCAGGTCTCTGTATTACTAGATGGTCGGGGGCCGGCCGAGTTGCCGATAGGTAGCGTCTCCATACAGGGGGGTTGGGGGATACCGTTGATGTAAGCGATGTCCCAATCATACGCTACCCGGAGTCGAGCCGAACCACAACCCCGTCCCTCCAGCCGGCGCGAGGACGACGAGTGTCCCGCCGAGTCGACGCAGTTGCTGCCGCTGTTGGGCGACGAGTACGTGATGCAGATCCTCAAGACGATCAGCGAGGCCGCTGCACCGGCCCGAGAGATCGCCGAGGAGGTCGGTGTCTCCCGGACGACAGTCTACCGCCGTCTCGACCGCCTCGAGGAGGTCGGGCTGGTGCAAGCGTCGATGATGTACAACCCGGATGGCCATCACAAACAACAGTACGAGGTCGCCGTCGACCGCATCCAGTTGGACATCGGTGACGGCTCGCTCGAGGTCAGTGAACTCGCCTGAGCGGCCGGTCGACTGGCGAGGGTCGGTGGGTCACTGTCGGTGACGAACAGGAGGTATAAGTGACTACTTTCCTGTCTCTCTAGTAGTGTGGTCGCGACCGAAACAGTTCTGTGGGGACTCCTGAGTCTCGCAGGGGGGCTGCTTGCGGGGTGGGTCGCCGTCTCGGAGGGGAGACGACTCCGGGGCGATGACGTCGTCTCGCGGGGGCTCTCCCTGCCGTTCGTGGCGACAGCAGTCGCCGTTGTCGTCGCCGTAGCCGGCAGTCTGCTCGTCCCCGTGGTCTTCGGGCGGTTCCCATCGGGGTACGTCTTCGTCTCGCTGCTTCTGTTTGCCATCCCGTGGACGGTGTTCGCACTCCGGTACGCCGGCTGGGGCTCACTGGTGACGCCCGGTCGCGTGGCGATTGCGAGCGTGATTATCGTCGTCGCCCTGGCCGGGATGCTGTTCGTCAACGTCGGTGGCGGCCTGTCGACGCCGCTTGGGAGTGCCTTTATCGCCTTCGTGAATATCCTGCTGTTCGCGGTCATCGGGGCGATGTTCGTCGTCAGCGGGCTGGTCGTGCTCTCGGCGTCCAGACACGGCAGCGTCCCGATAGCCGCGGGTATCGTCGTCACGTTGCCCGTCATCGAGACGATGATCTTCGGCGCCGCCGGCACCGCGCTCGGCGCCGCGTCGAACCGGCTGTTCAGCGGGCTCTTGCTCGTGGTCCTCAGCGCGACACTGGTCGTGGCGACCGACTACTACGGTGTCCTCGACGTGCGACCCGGTGCCAGCGTCCTCGGCGAGCGAACCCTCATGCGAGAGCTTGACGAGGCAGTGCTTGTCGTCGACGAGCGCGACACCGTCGCCCGGGCCAACCGGAGTGCAACGCGGCTGTTCGGCTCCGATATCGAGGGGGCCCAGCTCTCGGCGGTCTTCGGTCAGTCACTCGACGCATTCGAGACTGACAGCCTCGAGTTGTGGACCGAGCAGGGCAACCGCCAGTTCTCGCCGCGGGTGACACAGCTCTCCGACGGGGCGGCCGGCTCGCTGGGATACGCGGTCACGCTGTTCGACATCACCGACCGCGAGATCCGACAGCAGCGGATCCAGGTGCTCAACCGCATCCTCAGACACAACATCCGCAACGATATCGACGTGATCAAGGCTCACTCCGAACAGCTCGCCGAGGTCCCCGCGGCGCCTACGGAATCGGCCGTCACGATCCAGCAGACCGCCGACCAGCTGGCCACGCTCAGCCGCGACGCACGACAGTTCGAGAAGCTCATGCGCCAGTCGACCGAGCGCGAGTCCGCGGTGCCAACCGTCGATGTCGTCACCGACGCCGTCGAGGCAGTCAGACAGGAGTGGCCGGCGGCCGACGTGGTGGTCGATGCCGTGTCGACCCCTGTCGCCGTCAGCCGGACCCTGGTCCAGTACGCCCTGCACAATCTCGTCGAGAACGCCATCCAGCACAACGAGTCGGCGACGCCACGGGTCCACGTGACTGCCGTCGATGGGGACACCCAGGTCGAGGTGACAGTGGCCGACGACGGCCCCGGGATCCCGGAGACAGAGCGCGCGGTCATCGAAACCGGTGGCGAGGACCAGTACTCCCACAGCACGCAGTTCGGTCTCTGGAGCGCGAACTGGGCGGTCCAGGCCGTCGGCGGCGAGTTCGAGATCGGCGAGAGTGACCTCGGCGGTGCGGCAGTCCGGGTCACGCTTCCCCGCGACGCCGAGGACGCGCCGGACGGCGGCTGAGGGGTGTTGTCGGCCGAGTGGGGTCCTCGTTATCGCTCGCGCTAACTGCATAGCCGTGTCTCGCCCCGTGGCAGTACGGCTCTATGTGCGACGTTCCCGTTGGTGACAGCGTTTTCTGCGTTCCAGCTTCCCGTTACTCCGCTCCGATCGGGGTGGCGGGGGCGTGGCGGGGCGATTGATAGTGATTGTTGTCCCGATGTCCCGGCGATTACCCGTCGGGGTCGGCAAACGCCGAGAACAGACGACGAGAATCACGATGAGTCGGCCGGCATCTGGACGAAGTCGTCGTCGCTGGTGACGATGAGACGCTCCTCCTCGACGGCGTACTGGCAGATCGTGGCGTCGTCGACGCCCTCGCCCAGCTCGCTCACGTCGACGACACGCTCTATGTCGTGTCCTGCTTTGTCGAGTTTGTCGGCCAGCGGAGCTGCGATGTTCTCATCGAGCAGAAACGACACCGGCATGCCTACGATTTCGGCAGGTC
>CAZOWU010000090.1:0-8584 GCA_964583735.1 uncultured Halobacteriales archaeon
TCTGTGACCGCCCGGCGGTAACGAGTCACAGCAATCACTATGAGACGAGCGACTGCTACGCGAACTCGATCCGCCGGGCCCGCCAGGCGGCACCGAGGCCGGCCAGCGCGCACGCGACCGCGACACCGGCGGGAAGCGTCCACCGCCCGCCGCGCCAGTCTGCCCGGAACACGCGCCCGAAGTACCGGGCGGGCTCCTCGCCTGCCAGGACGACCGCCACCTCCCTGTTCTGCCGTGTGGAGTGGTTGTTCCAGTTGAGACTCCCAACGACCACCCGGTCGCCGTCGACGACAACCCCCTTCGCGTGGATTTTCTCGTACCGGCCCCGCGGGTCCGCGACGCGGGCCTCCAGGTCTACTCCCTCCTCCAGAGCGCGTTCGTTGAGGTACGCGGTGAGATTGCGGTTGTCATCGCGGACGTACCAGGCGCCGCTGAGCAGGACCCGCACCGTTGCGCCCCGGCGGGCAGCGTCGAGAGCGGCCTGCACGAACGGCTGGCGACGGTCGCCGACCGACACCTGCTCGACCCGGACCGACTCGGTGGCGTTCCCGACCAACTCGACGACCGCCTGCTCGGCGTTGTCGGGCGCGACGAGCAGCCGCGCCCCGTCGACGTGGAGCCGGCGCGGGTCGAATCGCCGCGGGTAGCTCTCGTTGGCCGGCGCGTCCCCGGCCATGGTCGTCACGTCCGCACGCGCCCGCCGCCAGGGGACGGCGTCGTGCCAGCCGGCGTCGGCCCGGAAGGTGTCGGCGAGCCCGCGGACGATGGCCGGCTGGTCCGTCACGACGGCCCACCCGCGACTGCCGAGCCCGCCCGTCCCGGCGGGTTTCCAGTTCTCTGTCGTCACTAGCGCGCGGTCGTCGACGACGGCGTACTTCGGGTGGTGGAAGGCATACCGGGCCCGCTCACCGGTGAGTGCACGCACCTCCACGCCAGCGGCCGCAAGCCGGTCCAGCCGGCGGGCCATCCGGGCCGACATGCCGCCGACCGGACTGCCGTCGACGAGAACCCGGACGGTGACGTTTCGGCCGGCGGCCGCGACGAGCGCGTCGGTAGCCGCCTGCGAGGAGAACGTGTAACCAGCCAGCAGGAGGCGACGGTCAGCCGTCCGGAGGCGGGAAACGGCGAGGGTCGGCGCATCCGGCAACACGAACGCTCGGACCCGCCCGGGGCCGGCGTCGACGACCGGGCGGTCCGTCGCGCCGAGTGGCCGCCACTCTCCCGACGCGTCACGCACCTCGGCTTCCGGGGCGTTCGCGTACGAGAGCGTGTCGACGGTCCGGTTCCCGTGCCGCAGCCGGAGTGTCTCGCCGGAATTCGAGAGCGCGAGGTCCTCGGAGACCGGGCGTGCCGACCGGCCCGTCAGCCGCTCGGTCGCGTTCGGGGCCGTCGAGAGGGTGACACGGCCCCCCGCGGTCCCGTTCAGCGCGACGGTGTCCTCGCCGTCGTCGAGGCTGAACGCGCCGAGGTCGGTCCCCGGCGGAACCGCGAGGATGACGAACTCCCCGCGGTCCTCTACGGCGGCGGGGTTCGGGTAGACGGCAGCGATCCCGGGCGCAGAAGAACCCTCACCCGTGGTTTGCGGGCTGCGATTGCGGGCCGGTGAGCCGGATTCCAGCCTACCGACGGCCGCGGCTGCCGGTTCAGTGGGGGTCGCCGTTGCTCCCGGTTCGGCGGACGCTGGCGTGGAGAGCCACGGCCACGTGACCGCGAGAACACAGCCGAGCGCGGCTACGAGTGCGAGGGCAAGCGCGAGGCGACGGGCTGGCGGGCAGCGCACGCGGGGGCTGGTCCCGCCTTCCGTGATAAGGTCCCGGTCGGCTCAGACGCCGGCGGCCTTCTCGGCCTCGACCTGGACGATGTAAGAGCGGTCGTCGGTGTACTCGGCGGCAACCTCGAGCGCGCGCTGGGTGCCGATCTGGTTGAGCGCCCAGGCGGCGCTGGCCCGGACCTCGTCGGCGTCGTCGTCGGCGAGGAGGTCGGCGAGCGGGTCGATAGCGCGCGTGTCGCCGATCTGACCGAGGGCGCGGGCCGCCGCCGAGCGGATGTCGGCGTTGTCGGCGACGAGGCGGTTGGCAACCGTCTGCGTCGACTCCGTGCTCCCGACCGCACCGAGCGCCCGCAGCGTCACGAGTTCGAGCTTGACGTCGCCGCCGCCGAGGAAGTCCTCGAGCGTCTCGCAGGCCCGCTCGTCGCCGATCCGGCCGAGGATGCGGACGGCGTGGTGGTCGCGTCGTTCGGCCCGCTCGTGGACTGCCTCGAAGGCCTCCTCCGGGGCGATGTGCTCGAGTGCGTCGAGGCTGTTCTCCTCCATGAAGTCGGACTCGAAGGTCTCCAGCGCGAGGAGGATTGGCTCGACCTCGCCGGCTTTCTCGTAGAGTTTGACCGCGTTCCACTCCGGGGGGAAGTCCTTCCGGTTCTCCGTATTCAACACGTCATAGAAGCCCTGGGCGTCGAGTTGCTCGCGGACGGTGAGGTCGCTCCAGACCTCTGCGGCCTCCAGGTCCGCCCCGAGGGTCTCCGCGGCCTCGAGAAGCCCCTCGACCGTCTCCGCGTCGTCGTCGGGGTCGAGGCCGAGGCCGCCGACCCTCTCCCGGCCCGCTGCGAGGTCCTCGGCCGCCCCGTCCGGGTCGGTCTCATCGGCCACGAGGTCCAGGTCCGCAGTCTCGTTTGCGGCCTGCAAGAAGGTTTCGACGGCAGTTACCGCCGCCTCCTCGCCGTTCTCGGTCCACTCGGAGTCGGTGAGCGTGCCCTCCGCGTCCTCGAGGATAGCTGTCACGTCCTCGAGATAGGGACCACGCGCTTCCTCCAGGTCGTCGCGAAGCTCCGAGAGCCGTCCCTCGATGCGCTCCTCGGGGTCTTCCTCGTCTTCGTCGTCGTGCTCGGGCAGGTCGGCCTCATCGAGGGCGGTCTCGACGGCGTCGAGTTGCGTCTCCACGTCGTCCAGGGCGACCTCGGTTTCGGCCGTCTCCAGGGCCTCGGCGGCCTCCTCGAGCCGGGCTTCCATGGCGTCCGGCTCGAGTGCTGGCATCTCGACGTCCTCGCTCTCACCAGCGTCTTCACCTCCTTCGCCCTCGTCAAGGGCTTCCTCCTCGACCCCATCGGACTCCTCGCCGGGTTCCGAATCGTCGGCCCCGGCCTCGTCGGTGTCCTCGCTCATACGTCCATCTGCGACAGGTCCGGGTGTAAGCGTTACTGTTCGGAACCGCGGCGCCTTTTACCGTTCAGCCCGAGTGTGAGACATGAGACGACGGACCCTCCTCGCCAGCCTCGGCAGCGCCGCGAGCGTCGGGCTCGCGGGGTGTCTGGGCGGGTCGGCAGAACTCGCCGAGAACGAGATTGGCATGTCGACTCGAGCGTTCGAGCCGATAGGGATGACCGTCGAGGCCGGGACGACGGTGCGGTGGCGCAACACCGACCGCGGCGTGCACACGGTCACCGCCTACGAGGACGACATCCCGGAGGAGGCAACATACTTCGCCACGGGCGGGTTCGACTCGGAGCAGGCGGCCAAGGACGCCTGGTACAACGGCACGGACGGCGGACTGGACCCACAAGAGGCCTTCGAGTACACCTTCGAGGTTCCCGGCGAGTACGACTACTACTGTATCCCCCACGAGGCCGCCGGGATGGTCGGAACGGTCGTCGTCGAGTGATAGTGAGTATTGTCGTCTGTTCCCGGTGCTTGTCGACCCCGATGCGGGCAATCGCCGGGAAATCGGCACAACAATCGCGATGAGACGCTGCTGGGAGCCGGCTGCCGTGCCAGGTCTGGCTACCGGTCGGACTCCGCCAGCCACCGGACGACCTCGTCGTAGGACATCTCCCGGTCCAGCCCCTCGCGTTCGAGCATCGCTTCGTGGAGCCGCTTGAGGGTGCGCTCGCTGAGGTTGACGGTCACGCCCCCCTCGTTGACAGTCTCCAGGTCGACCACACAGTCGGCGCCGGCCGCGACGTCCACGGCGGCGTCCGTCCCGTGGCCGAGGAGATTGACCACCTCGCGGTCCTCATCGTACCGGGCGTAGGACCGTTCCACGAGCTCCGGAATGTGTCGCCGCCTGAGTTCGCGCTCGATAGCCTCCAGCTCATCCGGCGGGACCGCGGCGGTGCTGCCGTCTTCCTCCTCGGCTGCCACCGCTGTGGCGATATCGCGGACTGACATCGAGACGTGGCGTTGTAGCTGCTCCAGCGCTAGCTCCTGGTACGGGTGCGGACCGTCCCGTGGTAGATGTGGGTCCTCTGGCATGTGTACTCCCCCTTCGCCCGGCACAGTCGGCCTGCCAGGCACACATCTCCTTGCTCGCAACGGAGGGTCAAAATACCTTACCCTAGGCACCTAGGGTCGAGCGTCGAAGACGGCCGTCCCGTCGAGCAGCGAGCCGACCAAGTGGGCGTGGGCTTTCCGGACGTGCTGGTGCAGCGTCGGCGCAGAGACTCCCAGAGCGGCGGCGAGGTCCTCGGCGGTGGTTCCCCGCGGCCAGTCGTAGTAGCCGGCGTGGTAGGCGGCGCTGACGACCTCGCGCTGGCGGTCGGTCAGCCGGTCCCAGACCCGGGGTTCGTCCGCGCGCAGCGACGGGCCCTCGGCGCCGGCCCCATCGCGCTCGCGGTCGCGCTTGGAGACGACCTCGAAGGCCGAACAGGCCGCAGTGACGCCGTCGGCGGCGGCAGCCGTATCGGCCCCGGGGGCGAAGTCGGCGACGACAGTCGTCCCGGCGGGTGAAAAGTGTGCACGCCTGACCGTTCCCCCGTGGTCGATGAGGGCGGCGAAGGGACACCGGCCAGCGTGACGACACTGGACGCGGTCAGCGTCCCCGTCGGTGCCGATTGCGCGCGCGAATTCGAGCCCGTCGATGTCCGCGAGCGCCTCGGCGACAGTCTCGCCGTCTGTCCCCTCGACAGCGACGTGAAACAGCGACGCTTCTTCGCCGACGCGGGCGATGTCCTTCAGCTCGAGCGTGCAGTCGTGGGTCGTCGCCACCCGTGCAAAGGCCGTGGTCGCCGGCGTCTCGTCGAACCGGAGTTCGACCGCCCGGTCGCCCCGAAGTAGCCGGCGGTTCTCGATGGCGGTGACCGCCTGGCCGACACGCTGGCCGAGTCCGGAGAGGACCGACAGCTCCCGGTCGGTGACGGCCTCCGGGTCGGCGTGTTGGACGGCCAGCACGCCGTGCGTTGTCGACCGGTAGGTCAGCGGGACGACCACGACCAACCGGGGCTGGCCGATGTCCACGTCCGTCTCCGTCGCTGCGTTCCCGTCGCCGTCGCCCTCCACGCTCACTCCCCCGGCCTGGTCGACGACCTGTGGCTCGCCCGTCCGGACGGCCCTGGCGACCGGGCCCTCGCCATCGGGGTCCGGGGCAACCCAGTCTTCGGGCAGCCCCGCGGCCGCTCGCGGCCGCTGCCGGCCCCCGGAAGCGTGTGCATTGCCGACCCAGGCGCCAGTGAAGGCCGCCGAGTCCGCAAGACGCTTGCAGAGTTGAGACTCCAGTTGCGCCCTGTTCGTGGCCCCGGTCAGCGTCTCGGTCAGCGGCTGGACACTCGCCACGACCGTCTCCAGGCGTGCCAGCTTGTCCCGCTCGCGCCGGAGCTGTCGCTGGCGCTCCATCTGCTCGGTGACGTCCCGCGCGACCGCCATCCCGGCGACCACTTCGCCGGTCTCGTCACGCACCGGCAGCGTCCGGATGCGGTACTGCAGCCCCCGGTAGCTCTGGTCGAAGCTGTTCTCGACCCCCTCGAGCGCCTCCCGGTAGTACCGGACCAACTCGTCTGCGACCCGTTCGGGCAAGAGCTCGTGGGGGGTCGCTCCGTTGAAGGCCTCGGCCGCTACTTCGAGCGGCTCAAGCCCCGCACCGCCGGCTAGCGTGTACCGCAGGTCCTCGTCGAACAAGAAGACGGCGCCGTCCGGGAAGTTGTCCACCAGCGTCTCGTACCGGCTGTTGGCCCGCTCCAGTTCGCGTTCACGCTCCGTTCGGGCAGTGACGTCGCGGGTCACGCCGTAGAGGGCGACCGACTCTCCGTCGTCGTCGGTCTCGGTGCGGCCCCGGGCAACGTACCAGCGGACCTCCCCGTCGCGTTCGGTGCGGAACTCCGTCCGATACTCCCCCCCGGTCGCGGTCGCCTCTTCGACGGCCTCCCGGACCGCGTCGCGGTCCCCGGGGTGGACCTGTGCAAGAAAGTCCTGAACGGTCTCGACGGTGTCGCCGTACAGCCCCGGGGGATCCGGATAGTAGGTGACTGCATCGGTCTCGATGTCGCGCGACCAGACCACTGCGTCGGTCGCTTCCAGCGCGAGTTCCATGCGGTCGCGGGTCGCCCGGAGTTCCTCCTCGCGCGCCTTCCGGTCGGTGATATCCCGGAAGATGTTGAGCGTGCTCCCGTCGTCATCGAAGCGGATGAGCCGCCCCTCGAAGGTTCGCGAGTCCTCGAAGGTCGCACCGACCTCGAATTCGCACGCTACCTGCCGGTCGCCACAGTTCGCGAGGTCGCTGTAGGCCCGCTGCCAGGTACCGATGGTTTCGGTGGAGACCACTCCCTCCTCGACTAGCACCGACGGGGACGCGCCCACGGCCGTCTCGCGGTCGAGCGCCACTGCCTCGAGGAAGGCGTCGTTGGCGAGGGTCAACCGCCCGTCGGGACCGACCGCGAACATGGGGTCGGTCGCCGCGTTGACCAGCGTCTCGTAACGCTCGAGTTCCCGCTCGCGTGTCTTCCGCTCAGTGATATCCCGTGCCACCCCGGCGAGGCCGTCGAAGACCCCGTTCCGTCCCCGAATGAGCGAGAAGTGAAAGGAGACGTCGACGAGGTGCCCGTCGCGGTGCTGGCAGACTGTGTCGACCGTGAGACTCCCAAGGTCGGGGTTCTCTCTGAGCCGGCCGACCACCTCCCGGGCGCGCTCGAACTCCCCCGGAATCGAGAGGATGCTGGCGTGCTCGCCAACCAGCTCCGCGGGCTCGTAGCCCAGCATCGCCGCAAACGAGTCGTTACAGAAGTCGATGGTCCCGGTCTCGTCGAGGGTGTACAGCCCGTCCTCGGCCTCCTCGACGAGCGAGCGAGCCGTGTCCAGCCGGTTGGCCACGTCGACGGCACCGGTGACCTCCCGTACCACCTCCAGCCTGTACCCCTCGGCGACCCCATCTGGGTTGTGTGTCTCCAGCCGGAAGTGCCGGGTCTCCCCGTCGACCGGGAGGGTGAGATACCTGGCGGCTCCTCCCGGCTCCTGCCGGACGTACCGCTGTGTTCCCGGGGTGTGCTCGAACACAGCTTCCAACCGTTCGTCGAAGCCGGCCACAGTCTTCCCAGGACGGGCCTCCGGGTCACCACCCGTCCCGGCGCCCCCCACAGCGGAGTCCGCCCGGGTGTCGAGGCCGGGCACCACCGTCTCCAGGGGGGCACTCGCCCACTCGACGGTTCCGTCCGGCGCGACAAGGTAGTACGCGGCCTCGCCTCCGAGCGGGGCGTTGGTGCGGTCGAAGGCGGCCGCGAGCGGTCCGTCGCCCGGTTCGGCCCCGGTCAGCAGGCGCTGCAGGCGCCCGCAATAAAAGCGGCGCCTGGACTCGTCGGCACTCTTCTCGACAACCGTGTCGGCGACCTCGAACAGCGGGCTGGACACCTGGCGGAAGGTCTCCGTGTAGAGTGCGACCTGGCCGGGATGGGTTGCCAGCCGGTCGGGGTCGACGTCGCTCGCCGCGTCGACCAGCAGGCAGTCGGCGTCCGGCTCTTCCCCGGGGCTGCCGACGGCAGTTTCCAGCCGCCGGTCGAGCACCGACCGGAGCGTCTCCACGACCGCCTCGCCGTCCGTGGCGTCGTCGCTTCCCGTTCGAGGGACGTACAGAAGGGTCAGCACGGACTCGTCGGCTGGATACCGCTCCTCGCTCATCGACGGCCCCCCCGTCGGTCCATCCCGGGCTGGGGCAGGGCCTGGCGCCGGGCAATCGTCATACGCCCGGGTATCGTTGCCGGGGCTTGAATGTAGCGGTGCTACTCGTCGACGGCGACGCTGGTTTCCTGTTCGGCCGCGACCTCTTCGGGCCGGGCTTCCAGGGTCGCCTTCGCCACCTCGACGCGGCGCAGCGGGTAGACCGTCTTCGCCTCGTTGTAGATGGCCGAGGAGAGCCGTCCCTCGACGATGCTGTCGAGCAGGTCCGCGAAGGTGCGCTCGGCACCGGCCTCCTCAACGAGGTCGATCATCGTCCGGCGGATCGCCTTCTTCTGGGAGGCGTCGGCCTGCTTGGTCGTGAGTGCGACTGGCTGGACCTGGATGCGGTAGTCGTCGGTCGTCAGCACCGTGATGTAGGCCTCGACCTTCGAGGAGCCACGGCGGACCAGGCTACGGAGGTAGTCCCGGGTGAGCTCGTGCTTGATGAACTCCGTGTAGGCGCTGTCGCTCGCGACCTCCGTGATCCGAAACTCCAGTTTGGTGTTGTTCTCGCTGGCGTCGTTGCGGATGTCCCCGAGCGTGGTCTCGATGGTCCGACCGAGCACCTGGTCCGGTTCGTCCGCGACTGTCTCGCCGAGCTCGGCCCGGTCGAACTCCTCCGGGGCGAGCACGTCGTACCACTGCTTCTGTTGTTGCTGTCGGGATACTGAT
>CAZOWU010000091.1:0-1720 GCA_964583735.1 uncultured Halobacteriales archaeon
GCGTCTCGCCGACGAACGCCCGGGCGTCGGCGGCGTCGGCCGCCATCGCCTCGCGTACGCGGGCGCTGTCGACGCCGGTCTCGGCGGTCACCTCGCGGGCGAAAGCGTCCCGGAGCTCGTCGGTCCCGCGGGCACTCTCCCCGACGCGCTCGACTACCTGGGCGGGCGTGGCGGCCATGTCTTCGACGGCACCCAGCTGCTCGCGGAGCGCGTCGAGCCGGTCGTCAGCACCGTCCTCGACCCCCGACGCGCCGAGGCCGGCCAGCGCGGCGGCCGCGTCCTCGAGTGTCTCGGCGTCGAGTCCAGCGAGCGGGGCGAACACGCCGGAGTCCACTCCGGTGTGCTTGAGTCCGAGCGCCGCCTGGACGGCCGCGCGCCGGCCACCACCGCTGTCGTAGGCCTCGAACGCCTCGAGCACCGCTTCGCGGTCGGCCTCGGAGAGGTCGGCCCACGTCTCTCGTGCGGTGAGGACGTCGTCGAGCCGGCTCTCCATGGCCTCCCGGTCGGCAAGCGGCGTGAGAATGCGGATCCGGTCGCGTGCGTCGGCGGTGACGGCGTACTCGCCGGCGATGTTGAGGATCGACTTGTAGACGTCGCGCGCGTCAGGGGTCGCGAGCAGGTCCATCGCCTCGCCGCCGTGGGCGTACCGGAGTACCCGTGTCGCACGCCCGCGAGGGAGTCCGGCGTCGGTTAGCGCCCGCACGTCGCCGCGTTCGATGGCGTCGATTGCTGCCTCCACCCCCAGGCCCTCCGCGAGCAGGTCGCGGGTCTTCGGCCCGACGCCCCAGTAGTCCTCCAGTCGCATCGGATTGTGCCACCGGCGCGACCGTCTTAGGTATATCCCCTCGGTGAGCCCGCCGGACGGCTTCCAACCCGCCGTCGCCACGACGACAACCCACGGTCGAGGCGAGCAGTGAATTGGCCACCTCCCGGACGAACGGGGACGCGGACGCGGCGACAGCCCGTCGGTCGTCTGCGGAGGCGCCCGTACCCGAGAGGTACCCGCTGACGGGGGACGTGTGGCGGGTCAGGCGTTGGCTCCACCGGCGGCAGCCCCGCCGAGCGCGCCGAAGACGACCGGGTAGAGAACCCCTGCGAGCAGGACAGCGGGCAGCAGTTCCGGCACGACAGTCGCGCTCGCTGAAACGCCGCCGGCGCTCTCGCTGAACGACCACGACGAGGCCAGGGCCAGCACCACCGCCAGAACCAGATATCCGGGCACCACAGTCAGTCCGGCCTTGGCGCCCGCGGTGGCGTCCCGCACACCGGCGTCGCTGGCGACAAAAAAGCCCGCGACCACGAGCAGGAGGACCGGGACCACCATCTGGAGGGGACCGAGGTCGCTCAGAACAACCCCGGACCTGGATTGGCCGGCAACCGACGTCGAGACCTCGATGCCGACGTTGTGCGCCCCGATGTAGTACCAGCCGATGACTTGCCAGCCCGCTGGCGGGGAGACGCCCAGCGTGACCAGCGCGTCGGCTAGCGACCCGAGCCCCTCTGGAATGTCGCTGGACTGGACCAGGAATGTTGCCAGATACCCGAGAAGAAAGGCAAGCGCGCCGCCGGCGGCTCCCCGTGCGAGTGGCAGGTCGGGATTGCTGCCGCGCCGCCGAGTGTTCGTCGACATGGCTATCCGGAACTGGACCGGTCAGATAAAGCCTCTGTCCGCGTCCGCGGCGTCGGGTGTCCGCGGCCGGTCGTCCGGTGTGACCCTGTC
>CAZOWU010000091.1:1820-8526 GCA_964583735.1 uncultured Halobacteriales archaeon
TCCCAGAATGACCGCGTGCGGGCGTACTCGCGCTCGCGCTCGAGGATGTCGCGGTAGAACTGTTCCTCGTCCTTGCGAAGCCGATTGATGATCCGGGCGGCGTTGTGCGGGCCGACACCTCTTGCAGCGAGCGCAACCACCGCCTGCTTGCCGTGGCCCTGGACCAAGCTCGCCGCCCGGTACGCCCGCTCGGTCGCCTTCTCCTGTTCCTCGTCTTTCTGGTCGGCCTTGACTGCCGCGACGGTGTCCTCGTCCCAGGGGTTGAGCGCGGCTACCTGTGTCGAGCCACACTCCGGGCACTCCGGCTGGTCGCGGACCCGGCCAACCGTCCGGGTGCGCTCCCACTCGCGGCAGTGCAAACAGAAGAGGATCACCCGGTCGTTCTGGATGCGCTCCCTGACGGTTTCGATGACACTCGCGTCGGCATTCTCGGGGGTCAACAGCTCCCGGCCGGAGGACCGGCCGCCGGTCCCGATCGGAGTGTGTTCGCCGACCACCTCGACCGCGAGCGCTCCCGACTGGACCCGCCGGAGGACGTCGGCGGCCCCACCGACGTCCAGTTCCTCGTGGCGGATCTCTCTGACGGCCTCGTCGTAGACCGGCGTGTCCTCCAGGGCCTCCAGGAGCCGGGCTTTCCCGAAGGGCCGCCCCGAGGAGCGCCACCGCTTCAGCGCACCGAACTTCGCTGCCACCTGGGCGAGCTTGAATTTCAACGAATCCGCGTGTTTCAGCGCGAGGGCGACCACCCCCGAGACGTGGTCGGGGTCGGTCGTCTCCAGCAACTCGACGACGTCCGTCGCCGAGACGCCGCTCGGAACCTCCAGTTCTACCCGGTAGGGGTCGACCTCCATCGCGACGCTCGTACCGGTCCGCTGACCGAGTAGCGCCGAGAGCACCCGTCCGAGCGTCTCGTTGACCGTGTGGCCAGAACAGGCGTTGATGACGATTGCCCGACCGGTGTGCTCGACGACGATGCGACTGTCCGTCGGGACCGGGTGGGCGGGCGCGTGGTCGGCGAGCCGGGAAAGACCGGTCGCGATAGTCTCTTCGTCGATTTCGTAGCGCCCCTCGAGGTCCCGGGCGACGGCGCCGGTCCCGGCCCCGCTCCCCACTTCACCCTCCGACCCGCCCGCCAGTTGCGCCCCCGCAACGCGGCGCATCTCACCGACCTCCCGGGCGACGGACCGGGGGACCGGGATCTCCTGGCCGGTCCAGGAGGGAACCTCTCCGGCCGGGTCCTCGATGGGCGAGACCGTCACCGTCTCCTCCTCCTCGTCGATCTCGGTGATTCGCCACATCTCCCCGCGCTGGATGAACACCTCCCCCGGGGCCGCGAAGTTGACGACGAACCGCTCGTCGAGGGTCCCGACCCGCGAGCCGCTGGCGACGTCCTCGACGTCGTAGGTGGTCTCGTCGGGGATCATCGAGAGGTTCTGGTAGAAGTACTGCCAGGTACCGCTGCGCTTCTGGATGCTGTCTTCCTCCTCTTCCAGCCAGACCACCCGGTTGCCGGCCAGCTCGCGAACGACCGCCCGGAACTCCTCCGTTCCGAGGTCGCGAAACGGGTAGGCACGGGTGATGACCTCGTAGGCGCGCATCGCCGACACCTCGCCGAGGTCCATCACCAGCCCGACGGTCTGGTTGGCAACCGTATCCAGCGACCCATCGTGGATGGCCGCGGGCTCGACCTCGCCGTTGCGGGCCTGGCGGGCAATGGCCATCGACTCGAGCACGTCGTCGGGGTGGCTGGTCACGACTGTTCCCGAGGAAACCAGGTCCCGGCGGTGCCCCGCTCGCCCGACACGCTGGAGCAGGCGGGTGACCTGCCGGGGACTGTTGTACTGGACGACGTGGTCGACGTGGCCCACGTCGATCCCCAGCTCCATCGAGGAGGTACAGAGCAACGCGGCGAGTTCGCCGTTCTTGAACCGCGACTCCACGTCGACACGAGTATCACGGGCCAGCGAGCCGTGGTGGATGCCCACGTCGGTGCTGTACTCCTTGAGCCGCGAGCCCAGCGCCTCCGCCGTTTGTCGGGTGTTGACGAATATTAGCGTGGCCTCGTGGTCGGCAACCAGCTCGTCGATGGCCCGGACGTGACTCGCTACCGCCGGGTCTGTCATCAGCTCGCGGGCCAGTGACTCGTCGTCTTCGGTCACCTCGGGTGCGAGGACGTCGATGTCGAGGCGGCTGCCGACGTCGACCTCGGCGACCTCGCAGCCACGGTCACCGGTCAGAAACTGCCCCACTTCGCGCGGGTCACCGACCGTCGCGGACAGGCCAATCCGCTGGAAGGGGCCGGCGAGTTCGCGGAGTCGCTCCAGCCCGATGGTCAACTGGGCGCCGCGCTTCGCGACAGCGAGTTCGTGAACCTCGTCGACAACAACGTGGTCGACGTCCTCCAGCGCGACTCGGAGTTTCTCGCCGGTGAGCATCGCCTGCAGGGTTTCGGGCGTCGTGACGAGCACGTCCGGCGGGTCGTTTGCCTGCTGCTGGCGCTGGTAGTCGGTGGTGTCGCCGTGGCGGACGTCGACCTCCAGGTCCAGCGTCTCCCCCCACCACTCGAGCCGGTCGCGCATGTCGCGGTTGAGCGCGCGAAGCGGCGTGATGTACAGCACGCTGATGCCAAAGCGTTCCTCGCCGGCCAGCGAATCGAAGACGGGGAGCATCGCGGTCTCGGTCTTGCCGGTTCCGGTCGGGGCGACGACCAACGTATCCCGCCCCGCGACCAGCGGGGGGATGGCGCGGCGCTGGGGCTCCGTGGGCGTCTCGAAACCACGCTCGGAGAGGGCCTCCCGCACCTCCCCGCCGAGCCTGGCGAAGACGTCGTCACCACCGCGGTGCTCGCGTCCCTCCACATCGCTCATCGCGCTCGAATAGGTGTTTCGGGCGAAAAAGCCCGTCGCACTACACCCGGTCGTACCGGCCCAGCCTCGTGCCGTCGAGCAGGTACGCCTGGGCGTCGACCAGCCCCTCGGGGAGAAACGGCGAGAGGAACTCCTGACCGTCGACGTTGACCCAGGTTCCGCCCGAGGTGCCGTTGAATGCCGGGAACACGACGAGTTCCTCACCAACCGCGGTCCCCCCGCCGTGGTAGTCGTGGAACGGGGCGGAGTCCAGGTCTCCGCGCAGCCAGGCCCGCTCGCGGCGGCCGCCGCCGACCTCGTCCTCCAGACGCACCACTGGGTGTTCGTGGGCCGTGCAGACCGTCCCCGCGGCCAGTACGTCGGGGCTGGGCCAGGTGTGGCCGTGGGCGAAGCCGACCTCGCCAATGCGGGTGCCGGAGGCGGGTGCGACCGTCACGTCCACCGCGAGGTCCTCGACGACGGGCTCGATCTCCCCGTCGTGGTTGCCCTTGACGAGCAGCGTGGGGACGGCGAGCGCCTCGAACAAGGTCGCGAGCTCCTCCCGCTCGGCGCCCCATGGGTCGCCGACGGCGTGGGTCAGGTCGCCGAGCACGACCAGCCGGTCTGCGCCGGTCTCGCCGACGAGCCCGAGCAGGCGCTCGCGACGGCGGGGGGCATCACTGTCGAGTTCGACGCCCTCGCTGCGCAACACCGCCTCGAGGCCGGCGTGGTAGTCCGCGACGACGAGCAGGCGCTCGCCGGCGGTCGCGACGGTCGCCGCGGGCGTTCCGGGAACCGGCTCGACGGGGGCCATCAGATGGGTTTGAGCGTCCCGTCGTCGGGTTCGTAACACCGCCCGCCCATCAGCGCATCCTGGACCGCGTCCTCGGCGGCGCCGGCATCGACACCGTACCTGTCGGTTACGGCCACGACGAGTTCCTCGCGGGCTACTCCATCGCCCTCGTCCAGGTCGTCCATCAGGTCGACGACCGCGTCCTCCAGTTCCTCGTCGGCGAGTTCCTCGGTGTTTGTCGGACGTTCACTGTCGCCTGCGTCGGTCGCCTCGGCTCCGGAGTCGGCCGTGGAGCCGGCTCCCGTGTCAGCCTCGGCCGCCGGCCCGTCGCCGGCCGCCGACTCTGTCTCGGCTGCCGAAACTGGCTCCTCCGCGGCCCCGGACTCCGCCTGCGCCTGCTCGCCGGAAGCCGGCTCCGCGTCTGGAGTTCCCGCTGTGCCGGACCCCGACTCCGGCTCGGAGTCCGGCGTCTCGATGTCTGCCTGACCGGGCTCGTCGACCTCGGTCCCGCTCTGGAAGTCCGTGCCGTACTCCTCCTCGATCTCCTCGCGTTCCTCCTCGTCGAGGTCGAACTCCTCGGGTTCGAAGTCGTCGAGGTCGTCCCCGTCTTCGCCGCCCTCGAGTCCGCCGCTTTCGAAGTCGCCGATGGCTTCCGAGTCGCCGATATCGTCCGAGTCGCCGGACTCGTCGACCGCTTCAGTACCCGTCACTGCACCCGCGTCCTCCGTCGCCGTCTCCGGCGCTGTCGGCTCCGGCGACTCCGTAGCCCCTGCCGTCTCGGTCGAGGTTGACGTCCCCGCTGACGTCGTCGTTTCCGCCGACGCTGTCGTCTCCGGGCTCTCAGTGCCCGCAGTCCCCGTCGAGGACTCTGCCGCCCCAGCCCCAGTGTCGGTCTCCATCCCGGTCGCTGTCTCCGACTCCGACTCCGTCTCTGTCTCCGTCTCCTCGGCTGTCACCGTCGATTCATCGGGCTCCTGCAGGTCTGCAGCAATGTCTGTGAGCGCCCCGTCGTCGCCTGCACCGGGGTCGAGCGTGAGTGGTTCGACCTCCTCGCGCTGGCCCGCGACGAGCCGTGCGGCGTCGAGCGCCAGGTCGCGAAGCGCCGCGAGGTACGACCCAGTCGTCCCGTAGTGGTCCAGCGCGAGGGCGGTCCCTTCGGCGAGACTCTCGTCGACCCCCTGCTCCTGCAGCGCAGCCGCGAGGGCATCGCCGCGGTGGTCCATCCGGGCCGCAGCGGCACACTGCGCGACGCGGTCGAGAGTGCGCTCGGCTGCGTCTACCGTCCACCGGTCGCGGGTGTCGGCGTCGACCTCGCTGAGCGTCTCGGGGCGAACCGAGGTGTAGACGGTCTCTGCGTCGTCGGGCTGGAAGGTCCGGGCCTTCCCGGTCACCGCGACGAACATCGGGGGGTCGGCGCGGTCGAGAAAGGCCTGCTCGTCGGGCTGGTACTGGCCGGCGTAGAGCACGAAGGCACCTGTGGGGTCGACCACCCGCCCGCGGAGCACGTCCTCCGACACCTGCTCGACCTCCGTCAGGACGCCGACGACGAACAGCCGGTTTACACGGGCGCCCGATGGCGTGACCACGTAGTTGGGGGCCCGCTCCTCGTCGCTCTCGGAGTAGGAGTGGTCGGCGTCCTCGAACTCGGCGGCGAACAGTCGGTAGGCGACTTCCCGGCGGCCCGGGCCGTCGGAGTCGCTCATTCGCCCACCCCCGCCAGCAGCGCCTCGGCGCGGACCGCGGGGTTGCCGTCGGTCTCGGCGAACTCCGAAGCGTCGAGTGTCGCCCCGAAATCGTCGACGCTGAGCGAGCCGCGGGTTCGAAACTCCCGGCCGACGAGTTCCGCACGGATGTCCTCGGCCACGACCTCGCGGTCCATCGCCTCGCGGGCGTGCTCGCGGGCCGTCTCGAGGCCACCGCCGTAGACCTCCGCCGTCAGTTCGTCGTCGAGCACTACCGTCAGCGTCCCCGTGCCGTCGTCGAAGATGAGCTTCGTCCGGAGGTCGTCCTCGACGTCGACGGCGCCGTGTTGCCGGCACTGGCCGTTCTGGGTCACCCGGCCACACTCCGGACACCGCTCGACCAGCCCGGAGCCGTCGCGGACGCCGACGACGTTACCCGTCACTTCCACGTCGAAGAGCCCGCCGGACTCGACGGCCTCTCCGATGTCGAGGCTTGGCGCCGACTCGGTCGCCGCCACGGTCCGCTCGAGTGCCCGGACGGTCGAGAACTCCGAGATGTTGACAGAGGGCGCCCCGCGGAACTCCCGGATGTAGGCGTTCTCGACCCGGATGGACGCCCCCTCCACGACCTCGGAGTGTGGGTCCCAGTCGGTGAACGGCAGCCGGGCCGTCTCGTCGGCGAGGACGCCGCTGAGGATCTCTGTTTCGCCGTCCCGACCGTCGATGACTTTCGACTCGACTTCCAGCGGTGTGACCTCGACGTCGACCCCGCGGTCTCCCGGTGCCAGGTCCGCCAGGTCAGCATCGCCGCCGACCTCGTCGTCGACGTCGACGGCCTCGTCGACGACCTCGACGCTGGTCTCCTGGCCGATATTCAGTTCGGGCTCGCCCTCCCACTCCCTGACGCCAGCGTTGCCGAGCCGGAGCGTGTCGCCGGGGTCGTGGTCGAACTCGACCCACGAGGTGAAGTCGATCTGTCCGGTCTCGTCGGCCAGTTGCCCCTCGTATATCACCTGGTCTTCCCCCTGGTAGCGGATCGACCGTTTGCCGACCGTGAGGACGACCGCAGTCACCGAGACGTTCGAGTCGCTCGTTTCGATGTCGGCGACGTCCTTGCTCGCGGGGGTGGGGTCGCTCCCGCCGCCGTCGCCGTACTTCCGGCGGAGGTTCCCCTTTGCCTCCTCGACCGGGACGCTGTACTCCACCAGGTTCTCCAGGTCGCGTTTGACCTCCTCTTTGTCGACGCCGAGGTCGGAGGCGAGCTCCTCGGCATGCTCCTCTAAGTTCATCACCGGACGTTCGCGGCCCCGGAAGGAAAAACCTCTCCCCGGGCCGAGCCGGGCGGCGACCCCGGCTGCAACTGTCCCCCGGAGGGTATAAACGCG